>JAJYAW010000072.1 GCA_021779335.1 Myxococcales bacterium
ATTCTCCCGCGCCGTCCGCGTGGGCAAGCCCGCCACGCGCCTCGAGACCGGCCTGGCCCGCGCCACCGGCCCGGTGCGCGCCCGCGCCGAGGCGGTGCTGGCCGCCAAGGGCAGCGGCCAGATCAAGCGGATCCGGGTCGAGGTGGGCGACCGGGTGCGGGCCGGCCAGGCGCTGGTGGAGATGGACCCCGCCATGGCCGCCATCGCCGCGGAGACCGGCCGCGCCGCGGTGCGGCTGGCCGAGGCCAACCTGGCCGGCGCCGAGCGCGAGCTCAAGCGCGCCACCGCCCTCACCGCGCAGCAGGCCATGGCCGACGCCGGCCTCGACCGGGTCCAGACCGCCCGCGACCTGGCGGCCGCCCAGCTCGACCAGGCCCGGGCCGGCCTGAAGATGGCCGAGCAGCAGCTCAGCGACACCGTCATCGTGGCGCCCTTCGACGGCGTCATCACCGGCCGCTACGCCAGCGCCGGCAACTCGGTGACCGCCATGCCGGTCACGCCCATCGTCGCGCTCGCCGACGTGGATCACCTGGAGGCCCGGCTGGCCGTCCCCGAGGGCGTGGAGCCCTTCGTGCAGGTCGGCCAGAAGGTGACCGGGGTGACCACCCCCGGCGAGCAGCGCTTCGAGGCCAGGGTCCGCGTCAAGAACGCCGTCGTGGACGCCATGAGCCGCAGCGTGGAGGTGCTGGTGGACATCGGGAAGGTGGAGGGCGCCCCCCTGCGCCCCGGCACGCTCGTCAACGTGGACTTCGGCGGCTTCGGCGACAAGGACGGCCTCTACCTGCCGGCCACCGCGGTGCTCGCCGAGGGGGACGCCCGCTACGTCTTCGTCATCGCCGGCGGCAAGGCCGAGCGGCGCGCCATCCAGGCGGTGCAGGTCAACCCCGGCGTGGTGGCGGTGCGGGGCGGCCTCGACGCCGCCACGGCGGTCATCCTCGACCCCGGCACGCTGGCCCCCGGCGACGCCGTGGCGCCGCTGGCCAACTGACCCGCCCGCCGCGCCCCGGAGCCGCCATGAGCCCCATCCGCACCTTCATCACGCGCCCGGTCTTCACCGGGATGCTCACGCTGGTCATCCTGGTCTTCGGCCTGGTGGCCTACCCGAAGATCGGCGTGGACCAGATGCCCGAGGTCGAGTTCCCGGTGGTCACGGTCACCACCGTGCTGCCGGGCGCCGACCCCGAGTCCATCGAGCGCAACGTCACCAAGCCGCTGGAGGAGGCGCTCAACACCCTCTCCGGCCTGGACACGCTCCGCTCCGTCAACGTCGACAACGTCTCGATGATCATCGTCCGCTTCGACCTGGAGCGGAAGGTGGACGTGGCGGCCCAGGACGTGCGCGACAAGGTCCAGGCCACCCTCTCCAGGCTGCCGCGGGAGATCCAGACGCCGGTGGTGCAGAAGTTCGACATCGGCGCCACGCCGGTGTCCACCCTGGCCTTCTCGGCCCCCCTGCCGCCGGAGCGGCTCACCAAGCTGGCCGAGGACGTCATCAAGCCCGCGCTGCAGCAGATCCCCGGCGTGGGCTCGGTGCAGCTCATCGGCGGCCGCAAGCGCGAGCTCACCATCGTGGCCTCGCCGCAGGCGCTCAAGGGCTACGGCCTCACCCCCATGGACGTGGTCAACGCGGTGCGCGGCCAGTCCATCGACGTGCCGGGCGGCCGCACCCTGGAGCCGGGCGTGGAGCGCACCGTCAAGCTCTCCGCCGAGGCCCGCTCGGTGCAGGACCTGCGCGCCCTGGTGCTGATGAGCCCGGGCGGCACGCCGGTGCGGCTCGGCGACGTCGCCGAGGTGCTGGACGGCCCGGCCGAGGCCCGCAGCCAGGCGGCGCTCGACGGCCGCGGCGCCATCGGCCTGGTGGTGCAGAAGCAGTCCGGCTCCAACACCGTGCAGGTGGCCGAGGCGGTCAAGGCGCGGCTGGCCACGCTCCCGGCGCTGCTCCCGGCCGGCGCCAAGGTGGAGCTCGTGCTGGACGGCGCCAAGTTCATCCGCTCCTCCATCGACTCGGTCAAGGAGGACATGATCCTGGGCGGCGTCCTGGCCGTGCTGGTGGTGCTCCTCTTCCTGCGCAACTGGCGCTCCACCATCGTCTCCGCCGTGGCGCTCCCCACCTCCATCATCGGCACCTTCGCGGTGATGCAGGCGCTCCACTTCACCTTCAACATCGTCACCATGCTGGCCCTGACGCTCTCCATCGGCCTGCTCATCGACGACGCCATCGTGGTCATCGAGAACATCGTGCGCCACCTGGAGCACGGCCAGAAGCCGCTCCAGGCGGCCCAGGAGGGCACCGGCGAGATCGCCCTGGCCGTGCTCGCGGTGACCCTGGCGGTGGTGGCGGTCTTCGTCCCGGTGGCCTTCATGGAAGGCATCATGGGGCGGTTCTTCTACCAGTTCGGCGTCACCGTCGCGGTGGCGGTGCTCATCTCCTACCTGGTGTCGATGACGCTCACCCCCATGCTCTCGGCGCGCATCCTCAAGGAGCACCAGGGGCACGGGGCCGTCTCCAGGGCCATCGAGCGGGTGCTGGTCTTCGTCGAGACCCGCTACCGCGCCGTCCTGGGCTGGATGCTGTCGCACCGGCTCGCCACCATGCTGGGCGCCTCGGCGGTGCTGGTGGCCACCTTCTTCATGGCCGGCCTGCTCAAGTTCACCTTCATCCCGCAGCAGGACATGAGCATGGTGAAGGTCACGGTGGAGCTGCCCGCCGGCACGCCGCTCCGCGAGACGCAGCGCACCCTCGACGACCTGACCACGCAGCTCCGGGTCGCGCCGGGCGTGACCAGCGCCTTCGCCATCGCCGGCTCGGGCACGCAGGAGGAGGTCAACAAGGGCGAGATCACCGTGAACCTGGTGCCGCTGGCGGATCGCACCTTCGGCCAGCAGCAGTTCAAGCAGTACCTGCGCACCACGCTGCGGGTCAGCCCGGCCGCCGTGCTGGGCGTGCAGGACGTCAGCCCGGTGGCCGGTGGCGGCAACCGGCCGCAGCCCGTGCAGTTCAACCTGCGGGGCACCGACTGGAACGAGCTCCTGGCGGCGGTGGAGAAGACCAAGGCCAGGATGAGGGAGCAGCCCGGCTTCGTGGACGTCGACACCACCTACCGGGCCGGCAAGCCGCAGCTCGACGTGGCGGTCGATCGCGAGCGGGCCGCCGCGGTGGGCGTGCCCGCCGCCGCGCTGGGGCAGGCGCTGCGCGCCCTCATGGGCGGCGACAAGGTCACCGACTTCCACCAGGGCGGCGACACCTACGACATCAAGGTGAAGCTGCCGGACGACGTGCTGGCCGACCCCTCCGCGCTGGGCGCCATCGCGGTGCGCACCGCGGCGGGGGCGCTCGTCGAGCTCCGCTCCATCGCCGACGTCAGGGCCTCCTCCGGCCCGTCGCAGATCGACCACCAGGCCCAGATGCGCCAGGTCACCATCCTGGCCGACGTGCGCAACTACTCGCTGGGCGAGGCCATGACCTTCCTCTCCACCTTCGCCAGCAAGGAGCTGCCCAAGACGGTGGTGACCGACTTCGAGGGGCAGGGGCGCGAGCTCGGCACCGCCGGCCGGGCCTTCCTGCTGGCCCTGGTGCTCGGGGTGGTGCTCGTCTACATCATCCTGGCGGCCCAGTTCGAGAGCCTGGTCCACCCCTTCACCATCATGATGTCGCTGCCGTTCGCCGTCATCGGCGGCATCGCCGGCCTGCTCATCGCCCGGCAGTACATGTCGATGATGGCCATGATCGGCTTCATCATGCTGATGGGGCTCGTCACCAAGAACGGCATCCTCCTGGTGGAGTTCACCAACCAGCTCAAGCACGCCGGGCGCTCCACCCGCGACGCCCTGCTGGAGGCCGGGCAGGTCCGCCTGCGCCCCATCCTCATGACCACCGTGGCCATGATCGCCGGCATGATCCCGGTGGCGCTGGCCCGCGGCGACGGCGCCGAGACCCGCGTCCCCATGGCGGTGGCCATCATCGGCGGCCTCATCACCTCGACCGCCCTGACCCTGGGCATCGTGCCGGTGGTCTACTCGCTGCTCGACGGGCTACGGACCCGGCTCTGGAAGCCCAAGCTGGTGATCGAGGAGGCCGGGCTCCCGGCCGGCCAGGCGCCGGCCAAGTAGCGGCCCCCCCGCTCCGGTCGCCCCCGACGGGGCCGCCGCCCTCCCGCCCCGGGTGGCCGGTCGGCCCGCTCCCTTGCTGGTGGCGGCGCGGCAGGCGCACAATCGCGGCGTCATGCCCACGGTCGCCCTCTTCGTCCCCTGCTACGTCGATCAACTATACCCGCAGGTGGCGGTGGCGACGCTCCGGCTCCTGGAGCGCCACGGCTGCCGCGTCGTCTTCCCGCCCGAGCAGACCTGCTGCGGCCAGCCCATGGCCAACGCCGGCCAGGCCGCCGACGCCGCGCCGCTGGCTCGGGCCTTCCTCGACACCTTCGCGGGGTACGACCACGTGGTGGCGCCGAGCGGCTCCTGCGTGGCCATGGTGAGGCACCAGTACCCGGGGCTGGCCCCGGACCACCCGGCGCTCCAGCAGGTGCGGGCCAGCACCTACGAGCTCTGCGAGTACCTGCACGACGTGCTGGGGGTGCGCCGCGTCGAGGGGCGCTTCGCGGCCAAGGTCGGCCTGCACCGGAGCTGCCACGGCCAGCGCGAGCTCAGGCTCGCCAGCGGCTCGGAGCGGCAGGTCCCGCCCTTCGACAAGGTGAAGACGCTCCTCTCCACGCTGGAGGGCATCACGCTCGTCGAGCCGTCGCGCACCGACGAGTGCTGCGGCTTCGGCGGCACCTTCGCCGCCACCGAGGAGGCGGTCAGCTGCCTGATGGGGAAGGACCGGCTGGACGACCACGCCCGCGCCGGCGCCGAGGTGATCACCGGCGTCGACATGAGCTGCCTCATGCACCTGGACGGCCTGGCCCGGCGGGAGCGGCGGCCGGTGCGGATCCTCCACGTGGCCGAGGTGCTGCTCGGGGAGGCGGCGTGAGCGCCCCCTCCGACGCGGCCGTCGCCGCCGGCGCCGGCGCCCCCCCGCCCGTCCACCACCCCGGCGGCCGGCAGGCTGGCCCCTACCCGGGCCACCCGGCGGCGGCCGCCCGCTTCACCGCCGACGTGGCCAGGGCCCACTGGCACGACGAGTCGCTCTGGTTCGTGCGCGTCAAGCGCGACCGGGCGGCGGCCCAGCTGCCGGCCTGGGAGCGGCTGCGCGAGCTGGCCGAGCAGATCAAGGCGCACGCCCTGGCCAACCTGGCCGGCTACCTGGAGGAGTTCGAGCGGAACGCCACGGCCCGGGGCGCCACCGTCCACTGGGCGCGCGACGCCGCCGACCACAACCGCATCGTCCACGAGCTGCTCAGCGCCCGCGGCGTGACCCGGGTGGTCAAGTCGAAGTCGATGCTCACCGAGGAGTGCGGCCTCAACCCGTACCTCGAGGCGCGCGGCGTCGAGGTGGTGGACACCGATCTCGGCGAGCGGATCGTCCAGTTCCGCGGCGAGCCGCCCAGCCACATCGTGCTGCCCGCCATCCACATCAAGAAGGAGGAGATCGGCGCGCTCTTCCACGAGAAGCTCGGCACCGCCGCCGGGGCCAGCGACCCCAAGTACCTCACCGAGGCGGCCCGCGGCCACCTGCGGGAGAAGTTCCTGGCGGCCCAGGCCGGCATCACCGGCGTCAACTTCGCGGTGGCCGACACCGGCGCGGTGGTGGTCTGCACCAACGAGGGAAACGCCGACATGGGCACCGCCCTGCCGCCGCTCCACATCGCCTGCATGGGGCTGGAGAAGCTGGTGCCGCGCGCCGAGGACCTGGGCGTCTTCCTGCGGCTGCTGGCGCGGAGCGCCACCGGCCAGCCGGTCACCACCTACTCGACCCACTTCCTCGGCCCCAAGCCGGGCGGCGAGCTCCACCTCGTCCTGGTGGACAACGGCCGCAGCGCCCTGCTGGCCCGCGATCCGTTCCGGCGCGCCCTCTCCTGCATCCGCTGCGGCGCCTGCATGAACACCTGCCCGGTCTTCCGCCGCTCCGGCGGCTACAGCTACGGCACCACCGTGCCCGGCCCCATCGGCTCGGTGCTCGGCCCCGCCCAGGGGCCCGGCGCCCACGCCACCCTCCCCTTCGCCTCCACGCTGTGCGGCTCCTGCGCCGACGTCTGCCCGGTGCGCATCGACCTGCACCACCAGCTGCTGGCCTGGCGGCGGGAGCTGGTGGCCGGCGGCCACGCGCCGGCGGGCAAGACCCTGGCCCTCCGGGTGACCGCCTGGATCTTCGCCTCCCCGTGGCGCTTCGCGGCGGCGGGGCGGCTGGCCCGCGCCGCGCTGCGGCTCCTGCCGCGCGGCCTCGTGGCCCGGCTCTCGGGCGCCTGGGGGCGGCAGCGCGAGCTGCCCGCGCCGCCGGCCGAGAGCTTCCGCGACCTGTACCGGAGGACGCATGGCCGCCCGTGACGAGATCCTGGCGGCGCTGCGCCGCAACGCCCCCGCCGGCCCGCCCCACCCGGCCCTGGACGGCGTGGCCGCCGCCTTTCCCGACCTGCTGGCTCAGTTCGCGCAGGCCGTCGCGGCCGTGGGCGGCACCTGCCTGCGGGTGCCCGACCTCGCCGCCGCAGACGCCGCGCTGCGGGCGCTCCCCATCCACGCCGGGGCGCGCCGCGTCGTCTCGCTCGTCGCGGGGGTGGGCGGCGCCACCGTGGACGCCGCGGCGGTGCAGGACCCGCACGCGCTGGCCGACCTCGACCTCAGCGTGCTTCGCGCCGACCTCGCCGTGGCCGAGAACGGGGCCTGCTGGATCGAGGGGCCGAGCCTGCCGCACCACGCGCTGGCGGTCATCCCGGAGCACGTGGCGGTGGTGGTGGACGCCGCGGCGGTGGTCCCGGACCTGCACGCCGCCTACGCGGCGCTCGACCTCCCGGGGCGCCCGCGCTGGGGCCTCTTCCTGTCCGGCCCCTCCAAGACCGCCGACATCGAGCAGTCGCTCGTCATCGGGGCCCACGGGGCGCGGAGCGCCACCGTGCTCCTGATAGGCTGAGCCATGGCCCAGGATCAGGACTACTGGAAGCTGGCCGCGCGCTTCGTCGACTTCCTCAACCGCGAGACCGGCCTCGGCATCATCGTCTGCGACGACCAGGGGATCATCCGCGAGGCGGTGGTGAAGTCCCGCGTCGGCACGGCCCACGCCGGGGCGCAGCGCATCCTGCGCGGCGAGGTGGACGAGGCCTTCGTCACCGCCGAAGAGGCCGCCAGCGATCCCAAGGTGAAGGAGGGCTACAACTGCCCCATCGTGCTCCACGGCCGTCGCGTCGGCACCTTCGGCATCGCGGGCCAGCTCGAGCTGACCCGCCCGCTGGCCCGGGTGGCGGCCACGGTGGTGGGCTCCTGGCTCAAGGAACTGGAGCGCCAGCGCGCCCTCTCCGCGGCCACCGGCCAGGTCATGGCGGCGCTGCAGGCCCTGACCGCCGAGCTGGCGGTCGCCCAGGACCAGGCCGGGGCCACCCGGGCGCAGGCCAGGGCCGCCGCCGGCGCCGCCATCGACCGGATCGCCTCCGCTGACGAGGCGCTGCGCGGGGTACAGGACCTCTCGCAGCAGAGCCGCATGCTGGCCATCAACGCCTCGGTGGAGGCCACCCGCGCCGGCGACGGGGGGCGCGCCTTCGGCATCATCGCCCGCGAGATGCTCACCCTGGCGGACGACGCGCGGGCCGCCTCCAACCGGATCCAGGGCACCCTCAAGGACGTGGGCGGCGCGGTGAAGGCCCTGGACCAGGCCGGCCAGTCATCGGCCGACGAGACGACCCGGCTCGTCGCCTCCCTGGGCGGCGTGGTGCAGCGGCTGGAGGGGCTGCGGGACGCGGTGGCCGGGCTGGGCGACCAATCGCAGACGCTGGCCACCGGGGCGGCCGGGCGGCGCCGCATCGGCTCGTCGCTCGAGACCTGACGGGCGGGGTCGTCGCCGGCACCCGCGCCGCGGGCGCCATGGTCTCCGGCTCGGGGCTGCTGGCCCTGCTCGACCCCGACGAGGCGCCGCGGGTCGCCCATCTTGGGGCCGCGGGTCCGCCGCCACGTGGCATCATGCCAGGATTCCGCCATGACCCCGGATCTCGACGCCCTCCCCGCGGCCTACCGCGCCCTCCACCAGGAGCTCGCGGCGGCCCTCCCCGCCGACCGGCTGGTGGCGGACCCGCTGCGGCTCCTGGCGCTCGGCACCGACGCCAGCTTCTACCGGCTCACGCCCAGGCTGGCGGTCAAGGTCCGGGAGACCGGCGAGCTCGTGCGCGTCCTGGCGGCCTGCGCGGCGCGCCGCCTGCCCGTCACCTTCCGCGCCGCCGGCACCAGCCTCTCGGGCCAGGCGGTCTCGGACTCGGTGCTGATCGTCCTGGCGGGCGGGTTCCGCGGGCGGCAGGTGCTCGACGGCGGCGCGCGGGTGCGGCTGGGGCCCGGCGTCATCGGCGCCGAGGCCAACGCGCTGCTGCGGCCCTTCGGCCGCAAGCTCGGTCCGGATCCGGCCTCCATCAACGCCTGCATGGTGGGGGGCATCGCCGCCAACAACGCCAGCGGCATGTGCTGCGGCACGGCCCAGAACAGCTACCAGACGCTGGAGGCGGCGGAGCTCGTGCTGGCCGACGGCACGCGGCTCGACACCGCCGACGCGGCCTCCCGGGCCGCCTTCCGCGCCGCCCACCCGGAGATCCTGGACGGCCTCGCCGCGCTGCGCGACGAGGTGCGCGCCGACGCGGCGCTGGCCGGGCGGATCCGGCGCAAGTACCGGATCAAGAACACCACCGGCTACTCGCTGAACGCCTTCGTCGACTTCGACGACCCGTTCGACCTGCTGCTCCACCTGCTGGTCGGCTCGGAGGGGACGCTGGCCTTCCTGGCCGACCTCACCTTCCGGACCGTGGAGGAGCAGGCCCACAAGGCGAGCGCCCTGGTGCTCTACCCGGACATCGAGCGGGCCGCCCGCGCGGTGCAGCGGCTGGACCGGCAGGTGGTGGCCGCGGCCGAGCTCATGGACCGCGCCTCGCTGCGGTCGGTGACCGGCAAGCCCGGCATGCCGGAGGGGCTGGCCGCCCTCGGCCCCGACGTCTGCGCCCTGCTGGTGGAGGTGCGGGCCTCCTCGGCCGCCGCGCTGCCGGCGGCGGTGGACGCCGCGGCGGACCGGCTGGCGGGCGTGCCCACCCTCGGCCCGGTGGCCTTCACCGCCGACCAGGCGGCCGCCGACCGGCTCTGGGACATCCGCAAGGGGCTCTTCCCGGCGGTCGGCGCGGCGCGGCGCATCGGCACCACGGTCGTCATCGAGGACGTGGCCTTCCCCATGGAGCACCTGGCGGCGGGCACGGTGGAGCTGCAGCGGGCCTTCGCCCGCCACGGCTACGCCGAGGGGATCATCTTCGGCCACGCGCTCGACGGCAACCTCCACTTCGTCTTCACGCAGGACTTCGGCGACCCGGCCGAGGTGGCCCGCTACCGGGGCTTCCTCGACGACGTCTGCGCCATGGTGGCCGGCCGCTTCGACGGCTCCCTCAAGGCGGAGCACGGCACCGGCCGCAACATGGCCCCCTTCGTGGAGCGGGAGTGGGGCGCCGCGGCCTACGGGGTGATGCGCCGGGTCAAGGGCCTGCTCGATCCGCACGGCCTGCTCAACCCGGGCGTCGTCCTGAACGACGACCCGCAGGCCCACCTGAAGCACCTGAAGCCGCTGCCGCCGGCCGACGCCCTCGTCGACCAGTGCATCGAGTGCGGCTTCTGCGAGCCCAGGTGCCCATCGCGGGCGCTCACCGCCACCCCGCGCCAGCGCATCACGGTGTCGCGCGAGCTGGCCCGGCTGCGCGGCAGCGGGGAGGACCCGGCCCGCCTGGCCCGCCTCACGGCCGACTACCGGTACTGGGGGGAGGAGACCTGCGCCACCGACGGGCTCTGCGCCACCGCCTGCC
>JAJYAW010000073.1 GCA_021779335.1 Myxococcales bacterium
TCGTGCTGCCCGTCCGCTCCGGTGACGACCACAGCCCGGGCCACTCTCGCCCCCTCCGGACCAGGCCCGCCGCCACCGGGTTGGCCAGCGTGTAGGCTGCCTTGGCCACGATGTCCTCCGGCGTGGCCAGCGCCACGGCGCTGAACCCGCTCGTGGCCCAGAAGTTCTCCCAGCGCCCGTGGAGCGCGTTGAGCGCCCGCGCCACCAGCGCGTCGAGGAGCTGCTGGAAGGCGGGCAGCCGCGCCTGCGGGTCGGTGACCACCAGGTGGTAATGGTTCGAGAGGACGCAGTAGGCGTGCACCTTCACCCCGTACCGCTTGGCGGCCAGCGCGAGGACGTAGAGGAAGACCTCGTTGACCACCCTGGCCGGCCGCAGCAGGAACATCCGCTGCGTGCAGCGGCGCGTCACGAGGTAGGTGGTGCCTGGCAGGACCTGTCGCGGCGTCGTCATGCCCCGCCGTCTTCGCAGGGACCGTGCCGACCCCTGCCCCCGTCATCTCAGGGGATTCCCCAGTGCTCACCGTCCGCCCCCCGGACCTAGGGACGAACCCCGGAACTCCCGGTCTGCTCGGCGGGTCTCCTCGGCGGCTCGGCCGCACCGTCCGCCCCGCGACCCTCCGGACGAACCCCGGAACTTCCGGTCTGCTCGGCGCGCGGCGGGCGGAGTCGGTCTGCGCGGGGGGCGCTCGGGCGGACCCGCGGAGCCGGTGCGCCGCCACCCGCCCGGAAGGGGTCAGCGAACCCTTGCACCCATGGAGGGCTCGCATTGGCATGCTAGCGTCCGAAAGTCCGCGGCGGGCGCCCAGTCTCCACCGTAGGTCAACGGCGTTCTCCGCAGCCCGCGTCCACCCTCAACCAAGGGATCCCCGATGAAGCGCCTTCTCGCGTTGCTGGCCCTGACCCTCGCCCTCCCGGCGCTCGCCGCCGACACCATCAAGCTCGCCCTGACCGGCCCCTACTCCGGCGGCTCCGCCCCCATGGGCGTCTCCACCCTCGACGGGTCCAAGCTGGCCATCGCCGAGATCAACGCCGCCGGTGGCATCGACGTGGGCGGCAAGAAGATGAAGATCGAGGTCATCGAGCGCGACGACGAGGCCAAGAACGACCGCGGCGCGCTCATCGCCCAGGAGCTGGCGTCCATGCCAGACCTCTCCGGCGTCATCGGCTCCGTCAACACCGGCGTGGTCATGGCCGGCGACAAGTACCTGCAGGAGAAGGGCATCACCAAGATCATCTGCCCCGCGGCCGGCTCGTCCTCGATGACCCAGTGGGCCAACAAGCCGGACGGGACCAAGGGCCCGGCCCAGCTCTCCATCTTCCGCTTCGCCGCCAACGACGGCATCCAGGCCGCCATGGTGGTGGAGGAGGCCATCAACCGGAAGCTCTTCAAGGTCGCCATCATCCACGACGACACGAACTACGGCGTCTCCGGCCGCGACGACCTGCTCAACCAGATCAAGAAGCAGGGCGGCAAGCTCCAGGTGGTCACCCAGGAGAAGTTCAAGATCGGCGACAAGGACATGACGGCGCAGCTCCTCAAGGCCAAGGCGCTCGGAGCGCAGGCCATCCTCATCTGGGGCATCGGGCCGGAGCTGGCCGCCGTCGCCAACGGCATGGCCAAGATCGGCCTCAAGGTGCCGCTCATCGGCGGCTGGACGCTCTCCATGTCCAACTTCATCGACAACGCCGGCAAGAACGCCAACGGCACGCTCATGCCGCAGACCTTCATCGAGCTGCCCATCTCACCGCGCGCCAAGGCCTTCATCGACGCCTACCACAAGGCCTACGGCGTGACGCGCATCCCCTCGCCGGTCTCCGCCGCCCAGGGCTACGACGCCGTCCTGATCTTCGCCGCCGCGGTCAAGCAGGCCAAGAGCACCAACACCGTCAAGATCCGCGAGGCGCTCGAGGACCTGCAGGCCCCGGTCAAGGGCGTCATCGCCACCTGGCGCAAGCCCTACTCGAAGTGGAACCCCGCCGACGTCGACACCCACGAGGCCTTCCGCCGCCAGCAGGTGGTCATGGGCATGGTGATGGACGGCCGGGTCATCTTCGGCAGCGAGGCCGACCGGCTGCGCCTCGCCAAGGAGCAGCAGTAGGCACGCGGCCGCGCATCGTCTAGGCTGAGAAGCGGAGCGGAGGGGGTGGCCCGGGCGGCCGCCTCCTCCGTTCGCCGCAGCGCCGCGCCCACCGACTCCCCTTCGTCGCCGGAGCACCGTGCCCGTCTCCTTCATCGTCCAGATGGCCGTGAGCGGGGCGCTCATGGGCCTGGTCTACGCGCTCGTCGCCTACGGCTTCCAGCTCACCTACGCCACCTCCAAGAGCCTCAACTTCGGCCAGGGCGAGCTGGTCATGGTGTCCGCCTTCGCAACGCTCTCCATCATGGGGACGGGGCTGCCCTACCCGCTGGTGGTGCTGCTCGGCCTCCTCTTCGGCGCCCTGCTCGGCCTGGCGGTGGAGCGGACCGGCGTGCGGCTGGCCCTGGAGCAGAAGAGCGAGGGCTGGATCCTCCTCACCATCATCATCGGCCTGTTCCTCTTCTCCTTCGCCGAGAACGTCTGGGGTCGAGACGACCGGCCCTTCCCCACCCCCATCTCTTCCCAGCCGCTCAACATCCTCGGCATCGACGTCACCCCGGTGGAGCTCTCGGTGGCCGTCGGCGTGCTGGCGGTCATGCTGCTGGTGGAGGCCTTCAAGCGGACCACCCTGCTCGGCAAGGCCTTCGAGGCGGTCTCGGCCGACCGCGACGCCAGCGAGCTCATGGGCATCTCGGCCACCCGCACGGTCATGCTCTCCTACGCCCTCTCGGGCGCGGTGGCGGCGCTGGCCGGCATCCTGGTCTCGCCCATCACCACGGTGGGCCCCACCATGGCCTCGGCCCTGGTGCTCAAGGCCTTCTCCGTGGCGGTGGTGGCCGGGCTCGAGTCCGGCTTCGGCGTGGTGGTGGTCGGCCTCTTCCTGGGGGCGCTCGAGAGCCTGGCCTCCTTCTACGTGGGCAGCGGCTGGCGCGACGCGCCGGGGCTGGTGCTCCTCATCCTGGCCCTGGCCGTGCGCCCCACCGGCGTGTTCGGCAAGGCCGTCATCCGCAAGGTCTAGGCGCGCCGTCATGCTGAAGCGACTCCTCCTGGTCCGCGGCGCCGAGCTCCTCCTCTTCGCCCTGCTGGCGGCCATCCCGCTGGTCGTCACCAGCTCCTACGCCCTCGGCCTGCTCACGCTCCTGGCCATCTACGGCATCCTGCTCATCGGCCTGGACGTCACGGTGGGCTACCTGGGCCAGGTCAACCTGGGGCAGGCCGCCTTCCTCGGGCTGGGCGCCTACGCGGCGGGCATCGCCGTGACCCGCTACGGGGCCGGCATCCCGCTGGCCCTCTTCATGGCGGGCGGCCTGGGCACGCTGCTGGGCGCGCTGCTGGCGCTGCCGGCGCTCCGCCTGGAGGGGCCCCAGTTCGCCCTGGCCACGCTGAGCTTCACCGCCCTCACCGCCACCGCGCTCAACGAGCTGGAGTGGCTCACCAACGGCGCGCAGGGGCTCTCGCTGCAGGTCCCGCCGCTCCTCGGCCACGCCCTGAGCAAGCGCGAGTTCTACTGGCTGTGCGTGCTGGCGTTCGCCGCCGTCTGGCTCGCCATGCGCAACCTGCTCTCCTCCCAGTGGGGCCGCGCCTTCGAGGCGCTGCGCGACAGCCCCATCGCCACCGACGCCATGGGGGTCGGCACCTACCGCCACAAGGTGGCGGGGTTCGCCTTCGGCTCCGGCCTGGGGGGGCTGGCGGGTGGGCTCTACGCCCTCAACTTCGAGTACCTGCAGCCGCAGGGGTTCCAGTACGAGCTCACGGTCATCCTGCTGCTGGGGGTGGTGCTGGGCGGCCGCAAGAGCCTGTGGGGCGCCTTCGTGGGCGCCACGCTGGTGGCGCTGCTGCCCAACCTGCTCTCCAGCCGCTTCCTCTTCCAGGCCTTCTCCGCGCTGGGGTTGGCGGTGGCGCTCTTCGCCGGCCTGCGCGGCCTGGCCCGGCGCACGCTGCGGCCCTTCCAGGCGCTGGCGCCCATCGTCGCCACCGCCACGCTGGTGGCCGGCGGGTTCCTGGTGCAGAACACCGAGGACTGGCGCAAGGCCATCTTCGCGCTGATGCTCTTCTCGGTGGTGGTGGGGCTGCCCGAGGGGCTGATGGGCTTCGCCGGCCGCGCGCTGGCGGCGCTCTTCCGGGTGGCGCCCCCCCCGCTGCCGCCGCCCGCCCCGCTCGACGAGGTGCTGCCCCCGCACCTCGCCAGCGGCGCGCCGCTGCTGGTCCTGGCCGGGCTCAAGCGCTGGTTCGGCGGCGTCCGGGCGGTGGACGGGCTCGACCTCACCGTGCGGGCCGGCCAGGTGCACGGGCTCATCGGCCCCAACGGCTCCGGCAAGAGCACCGTGGTCAACGTGGTCTCCGGCCTCTACGCCCCCACCGCCGGCGCGCTCTCGCTGCGCGGCGCGCCGCTGCCGCAGGGCAGCCTCTTCCAGGCGGCCCGCAGCGGGGTGGCCCGCACCTTCCAGAACCTGCAGCTCTTCTCGGGCATGACGGCGCTGGAGAACGTCATGGTGGCGCTGCGCGGCGCCTACCGGGTGCCGCTGCCCCTCATCTGCCTCGGGCTGGGGCGCGGCGAGGAGCGGCGCGCCCAGGCCGCCGCCCTGGCGCTGCTCGACTTCGTGGGGCTGGGCGACCAGGCCCGCACCCCGGCCAGGGACCTCACCTACGGCGCCCAGCGCTTCCTGGAGATCGCCCGGGCGCTGGCGCGCCGGCCGGACGTCCTCATCCTCGACGAGCCGGCCGCCGGCCTGGCCCACCCCGACGTCCTGAAGCAGGTCGAGCTCATCCGGCGCGTCCACCAGCGCGGCATCACCATCGTGCTCATCGAGCACCACATGGACGTGGTGAGCCAGCTCTGCGACCTGGTGACCGCCCTCGACGGCGGCCGCGTCATCGCCGAGGGCACGCCCGACGAGGTGAAGCGCCACCCCAGGGTCATCGCGGCCTACCTGGGCGCGGTCGAGCCTGCGGTCGAGCCCGCCGCCGCCCCTCCCGCCCCTCCCGCCGGCGTCCCCGCCACATGACGAGACCCATGCTCGAGGTGAAGGAGCTCTACGCCGGCTACGGCCTGTCCGAGGTGCTGGTGGGCACCTCGCTCACGGTGGAGGCCGGGGCGGTGGTGGCGCTCATCGGCGCCAACGGCGCCGGCAAGACCACCACGATGCGGGCCATCTCCGGCATGATCGCCCCCTCGCGGGGCGAGGTGCTGCTGGACGGCCAGCCGGTGCAGGGGCTGCCCGCCTCGAAGATCGCGCGGCTCGGCCTGGCCCACTCGCCGGAGGGGCGCAAGGTCTTCGCCCCGCTCTCGGTGGAGGACAACCTGCTGCTGGGCGCCTTCCGCCACCTGCCGCGCTTCTTCGGCTTCCGCAAGGCCGGGGCGGCCGACCTGGCGCACGTCTACGACCTCTTCCCGCGGCTGGCCGAGCGGCGCGGCCAGCTGGCCGGCACGCTCTCCGGCGGCGAGCAGCAGATGCTGGCCATCGGCCGGGCCCTCATGGCGCGCCCCAAGGTGATGCTCCTCGACGAGCCGTCGATGGGGCTGGCGCCGGTCATCGTGCAGGAGGTCTTCCGCACCATCCGCCGGCTCAAGGCCGAGGGCATGACCATGCTGCTCGTCGAGCAGTTCGCCCAGGCGGCGCTCGAGGTGGCCGACCACGCCTTCGTCATGGAGCGCGGCCGCATCGCGGTCCACGGCACCCCGGCCGACCTGCGCCGCGACGAGCGGGTGGTGGCGGCCTACCTGGGGTGAGCGCGCCCGCGGGCTCGTGGTATTCCTCGGCTTCACCGAGGTGACCCCCATGCGCTGGCTCAAGAACCTCTTCTCCCGTGGTGGCGCGCCGACCCCGGCCGGCGCGACCGCCACCGCCGAGGCGACCCCCGCACCCGCCGACGGGCCCGACTGGGCCTCGCACCAGCGCCCCAGCGACGCGGGTCCGGCCGCCATCGCAGTGGACCTCTCTCTCGAGCCGCGGGCCCCCCTGGCGGATCGCCCGCGGCTGGTGCGGATCCGCTACGCGCTGCGCGCCGCGCGCCCCGACGGCCTCCCCGAGCCGGGCGAGGCCGAGGCGCTGGCCCGCGTCGAGGACATGCTGGCGGCCACGCTGGCGCCCGCGGGGGCGGTCTACGCGGGCCGCGTCACGCTGGCCGGGTTCCGCGAGCACCTCTTCTACCTGCCGGACGCCGTGGGGGTGCGCGCCGAGCTCGACGCGGTGCGCGCCGCGCTGGCGGACTACGATCTCGGCGAGCAGGGGGAGGACGACCCGGCCTGGCAGGCCTACCGGCAGGAGCTCTTCCCCACGCCGCGCACCCTCCGCTGGCTGCTGGACCGGCGCGCCGTGGAGGCGCTGGCCCGCCGCGGCGACCGCGGCGACCGCGCCCGGCCGGTGGACCACCAGGCCTCCTTCCCCACCGCCGAGGGGCGCGAGGCCTTCGCCGCCGAGGTCCAGGCGCAGGGGTTCGAGCCGGTGGCCCGCCGCGACGACGCCCCGCCGCCCAACGGCTTCGGCGTGGACCTCCGCCGCGCCGACGTGGCGACGCTCCGGGAGATCCACGCCGTGGCCTGGGCGCTCACCGAGGCGGCGGTGCGCCACGGCGGCAGCTACGACGGCTGGGAGGCCGAGCCGGCCCCCGGCGCGGCGGGCTGAGCGGCTACCTCTTCCCGGCCGCCTGCTTCCTGGCCAGGATCCGGTCCATCTCGTCCATCACGCCGTTCATCTCCGCGATGGCGGCGTCGAAGGGCTTGGAGGTGGTCATGTCCACCCCGGCCTCCTTGAGGAGGTCGATGGGGTACTCGGAGCCGCCGGCCGCCAGCATGGCCAGGTAGCCGTCGCGCACCTTGGTGGACTTCCCGGCCTTGGCCTCCTGGCGGATGGCCTGGGCGATGGAGGTCGAGGCCACCAGGCTCGTGGAGTACTGGAACACGTAGTAGTCCATGTAGAAGTGGGGGATGTAGGCCCACTCCACGCCGATGAGGTCGTCCACCTGGCAGATGCCGGCGTCGTGGCCGTAGTAGTCGCGCACCAGCTTCAGGTAGAGCTTGCTGAGCGCCTCGCCGGTGACCGGCTCGCCCCGCTCGACCCGCCGGTGGGCCTCGAGCTCGAACTCGGCGAAGGAGGCCTGCCGGAAGAGCGTGGTGCGCAGGCCGTCCAGGTAGTTGCCGAGCAGCGCCAGCCGGGTGTCGTCGTCCTTGGCCTGGCCCAGCATGTAGTGGAGCAGCAGGTTCTCGTTGAGCGTGGAGGCCACCTCCGCCACGAAGATGGGGTAGTCGGCGGTCTGGAAGGGCTGCTTCTGGGAGGCCAGCCAGGTGTGCATGGAGTGGCCCGACTCGTGGGCCAGGGTGGAGAGGTCGTCGTACTTCCCGTAGAAGTTGAGCAGCTGGTACGGGTGCACGCCGTAGACGCCGGTGGAGTAGGCGCCCGGCCGCTTGCCGGTGCTGGGGAGGAAGTCGGTCCAGCGGCTCTGGAAGCCCTTCTGCAGCGCCGCCACGTAGGCCTTGCCCAGCGGGGCGACCGCCTCCAGCGTGATGCGGCGCGCCTCCTCCGGGCCGAAGTTCAGGTCCACGCTGCCCACCACCGGCGCGTAGAGATCCTGGTAGCGCAGCTTCGCCACGCCGAGCATCCGCTGGCGCAGGCGCAGGTAGCGGTGCAGCGAGGGGAGGCTGCGGCGCACGTCGGAGACCAGCTGCGTGTAGACCGCGGTGGGGATGTTGGAGCGGAAGAGGGCGGAGGAGAGCGCGTCGGGGAACTTGCGCACCTTGGCCTCGAAGAGGTCGGCCTTGAGCTGCGCGTCGAGGGTGGTCCCGAAGGTCCGCTCGTAGGCCTTGAAGGCGCCGAAGAACGCCTGGAAGGCCAGCTCGCGGTCGGCCCGCACCGTCGAGGCCCGGTAGAGCGTGTAGGCGGCCGGGTCGAGCCGCGCCTCGCCGGTGCTGAACTTGACGGTCGGCCAGGGCAGGTCGGCGTCCTTCAGGATGCCGTAGGTGGCGGCGCCGGCCCCGGTGACGTCGCCGGCCTGGGCCAGGATCTCCTCCTCGCCGGCCGTGCGGGTGTGCGGCCGCCAGCGCGCCACGTCCTCGAGGAAGAAGCGCCACGGGGCCAGGCGCGGGTCCTCCTTCAGGAACCCGGCGAGCCTGGCCGGGTCGATGGTCAGGAGCTCCGGCTGGATCCAGGAGGTGGCGGCGCCGAGGTCCACCGCCAGCTTCCGCGCCCCCTGCATGAGCTCGCGCGGGCGGGCGGCCCGCGTGTCCTCGTCGGAGCGGGACTGCGCGTAGACGTAGAGCCTCGTCAGGTCGAGCTCCAGGCCGCTCTTCAGGTCGAGCGTCGCGAAGAGCGCCGCCGCCGAGTCGCCCAGGTGGCCCCGGTGCTGGGCCAGGGCCGGTAGGCGGGCGGCGATGCTGGCGCGGGCCTGCTCCCAGGCCGCCTCGCTGGGGTAGAGCTCGTCGAGGTTCCACTTGTAGGCGTCCGGGATCTCGGAGCGCTCCTTGGCGGCCGCCGGCGCGGCGAGCGCGGCGGCGAGGGCCAGGGCGGTGGCGAGGCGGGCGAGGGTGCGGGTCGGTCGCAAGGCGGCTCCTCCGGTGGTCGCGCGGGCGGAGGGCCCGGCGCGTCGGACCTGGGAGGTTCCCACGTCCGGTTCGTGACGGGGCTGCCCGGATGGGGTGACCCCCGCGCCGTCACCCGCCGGCGCCGTCGCCCGTCCGGCACCTGGGAGGTTCAGCCCGGAGCGCCGTCGTCGTCCGCGGGGACGCCGGCCGCGCGGGGCCCGTAGAAGACCTCCTCCAGGCAGAGCCCCTGCGGCGGCGCGGTGGGTCCGGCCAGCCGCCGGTCGCGGGCGAAGAGGAGGGCCGCCATCGAGTCGGGCGCGCGCTTGCCCAGCCCCACCTCGACGAGCGTGCCGGTGACGTTGCGCACCATGTGCTTCACGAAGGCGGTGGCCTCCAGGATGAGGTCGATGCGACCGCCCGCCTGGCCGGCCACCTCGCAGCGGTCGACCTGGCGCACCGCGTGGGCGCAGGCGCAGTCGGAGGCCTGGAAGCAGGCGAAGTCGTGGCGCCCGGTGAGCCGCCCCGCCGCGTCGCGCATGGCGGCCACGTCGAGCGGCCGGAACTGCTGCCAGGCCTGCAGCCGGGAGAGCGGCGCGCGCCCCGGGCCGTTCTCGATGCGGTAGCGGTAGCGCTTGCCGGAGGCGCTGCGCCTGGCGTCGAAGCCCTGCGGCTCGAGCGACGCGGCGCGCACCGCCACGTCGTCGGGGAGGAGCGCGTTCATCCCCTGCACGTAGGCCTTGAGCGGCAGCGGCTCGGCCTCGTAGAAGGAGCAGACCTGGCCGAGCGCGTGGACGCCGGCGTCGGTCCGGCCGGCGGCGGTCACCTGGCGCGGCGCCTTGTGGAGCGTCTCCAGGGCCCGCTCGACCTCGGCCTGCACGGAGGGCCCGTTGGGCTGCACCTGCCAGCCCACGTAGCGGGTCCCGTCGTACTCGAGCACGAGCTTCACCACCGGCACGGCGCGGACGTTAACACGGGCGGCGGGGCCGACGGGCGCGGGCGCCGGCCCCACCTCGACCCGGGCCGCCGCCTCGACAGCGCCGGGATTGCGATCCATCGTCCGGGGGCCCAGGAGGCGCGCATGCCCGAGTCCCAGGAGCTCCACGTCGTCTTCGGCGCCGGCCAGGTGGGCCCGGTGCTGGCGCGCCGGCTCGCCGCCGCGGGGAGGGCGGTGCGGCTGGTGCGCCGC
>JAJYAW010000074.1 GCA_021779335.1 Myxococcales bacterium
CCTGCTGCGCGAGATGGAGGACACCGAGCGCTCCGGCAGCTGCAACCACGGCCGGCCGACCTGGTACCAGCTCACCCTCGCCGACCTCGACCGGCTGTTCCTGCGTGGCCGCTGAGCGGAAAGTGATGCTGGTCACCGGCGGCGGCCGCGGCATCGGCGAGGCGGTGGCGCGGGGGCTGACCGCGCGCGGCCTGGCCGTGACCGTCTTCGCCCGCACCGCCGCCGAGCTGGACCGGGTGGTGGCCTCGGGTGGCGCGGCGCTGGCGGTGGCCGGCGACGTCTCGCGCGAGGCCGACGTGGCCCGGCTCGTGGAGGCGCACCAGGCGCGCCTCGGCCCCTGCGACCTGCTGGTCAACGACGCGGGCGTGCTGGTGCGCGGCGAGGTCGACGCGCTGGACCCGGCGCGCTGGCGGGAGTGCCTGGAGGTGAACCTGACGGGCGCCTTCCTGTGCGCCCGGGCCGTCGTGCCGGGCATGAAGGCCCGCCGGCGGGGGCGCATCGTCTCGGTGGCCTCCATCTCCGCCACCCTGGGCACGCCCGGCGCCAGCGCCTACAACGCGTCGAAGTGGGGGCTGGTCGGCTTCACCAAGTGCCTGGCCGAGGAGCTGCGCCCGCACGGGGTGCAGGCGGTGGCGGTCTCGCCCGGCAGCACCGCCACGGCCATGCTGCAGCAGACCCCCTTCGCGCCGGCCATGACGCCGGACGAGGTGGCCCGGGTGGTGATCTTCGCCGCCCTCGACGCCCCGGCCGCCCTCACCGGCGCCAACCTGGAGGTCTTCGGATGAGCGCCCCCCGCGACGCCGCCCTGGCCGAGCTGGCCGCCCGCTTCCCGCCCGGCCGGCTGGTCACCGGCGACCGCGACCGGCTCGAGGCCTACGGCCGCGACGAGTCGGACCTGGGGACCTACCCGCCGGACGCCGCGGTGCTGGTGGAGGCGGCCGAGGAGGTGCGGACCGTCTTCGAGGTGGCCACCCGCCACCGGGTGCCGGTGGTGCCGGTGGCGGCGCGGAGCGGCAAGTCGGGCGGCTCGCTGGCGGTGCGGGGCGGCATCGCCGTCTCGCTGGAGCGGATGAACCGCATCCTCGAGATCGACGGGGAGGACCTGGTGGCGCGGGTCGAGCCCGGCGTGGTCACCGGGGTGCTGCAGGCCGAGGTGGAGAAGCACGGGCTCTTCTACCCGCCCGACCCCAACTCCCTCGACCTGTGCACCATCGGCGGCAACGTGGCGGAGAACGCCGGCGGGCCGCGCGCGCTCAAGTACGGGGTGACCCGCGAGTACGTGCTGGGGCTGACCGTGGTGCTGCCCACCGGGGAGATCCTGCGCACCGGTCACCGCTCCATCAAGGGGGTGGCCGGCTACGACCTGACGGCGCTGCTGGTCGGCAGCGAGGGGACCCTGGGCATCGTCACCGAGGTCCTGGTCAAGCTCCTGCCGCGGCCGCGCCACGTGGCCACGGCCCTGGTGGCCTTCGCGTCGGTGGCCGACGCGGCCAGGGCGGTCTCGCGGGTGCTGGCGCAGGGGGTCATCCCGCGCTGCCTCGAGCTCATGGACGACGTCTCGCTGCGGGCCATCGCCCGCACCTCGCCGGGCCGCTTCCCCGCCGGCGCCGGGGCGCTGCTGCTGGTGGAGACCGACGGCAACGACGAGGAGCAGGTCTTCGCGGAGATCGTGCGGGTGGGCGAGCTGGTGGGCGCCGAGGCCGAGGGGGAGGTGCTGGTGGCGCAGGGGGAGGCGCAGCGGCGCGAGATCTGGGAGATCCGCAAGTACCTCTCGGTCAACCTGAAGGCGGTCCACCCGCACAAGCTCTCCGAGGACATCGCGGTGCCGCGCTCGCGCATCCCGGAGATGGTGGCGCGGGCCAAGGCGGTGGGGCAGCGGCTGGCCCTCGACGTGGCCACCTACGGCCACGCCGGCGACGGCAACCTCCACTGCAACGTCATGTACGACCGGCCCGACCAGCGCCCCAGGGTCGACGAGGCGGTGGCCGAGATCCTGCGCGCCGCGGTCGACCTGGGCGGCACCATCACCGGCGAGCACGGGGTCGGCCTCGCCAAGCGGGCCTTCCTCGAGTACGAGCAGGGGGCCGAGGCCATCGCCCTGCAGCGGCGCCTCAAGGCGGCCTTCGATCCGCTCGGCCTGCTCAACCCCGGAAAGATCTTTCCGGCGGACTGAGGAGAGGCCATCCGACACGGGTGCGCGCCCTGCCGCACCGCGTAACTACCGGGAACCCCCCGGTTTGCCGGCTCGGGGCCCGCACCGGGCGGAAACCGGACGGGTGCGGTCCAGAATAAGCCTGTCGTTTCGCTGGTTTGCGCCAGGCGTCCGTTGACTTCGGGGTGGGGATCCGGCATACAGGACGCCCTTTTTTGTAACTGGGCTCCCCCCCACAAGGAGACGTAGGGCCACATGACCAAGCCAGTCCAGCAGGTCGAGACGGTCACCATCCGGTTCGTCGGCGACTCCGGCGACGGTATGCAGCTCACCGGCACCGAGTTCACCAAGGCGAACGCGCTCGCGGGCGCCGACCTCGCCACCTTCCCCGACTACCCGGCCGAGATTCGCGCCCCGGCCGGCTCCCTGGCCGGCGTCTCGGGCTACCAGGTGAACTTCGGGTCGAAGGAGATCCACACCCCGGGCGACGCCCCCGACGTCCTGGTGGCGATGAACCCGGCCGCCCTCAAGACCAACCTGGCCGACCTGCGCCCCGGCGGCATGCTCATCGTCAACTCCGGCGCCTTCACGGCGGGCAACCTGGAGAAGGCGGCCTACAAGACCAACCCGCTCGAGGACGCCGCGCTCAAGTCGGCCTACAAGGTCGTGGCCGTCGACATGTCGCAGCTCACCGACGCCGCGCTCGAGGGCTCGGGCCTCTCCTCCAAGGAGACGGCGCGCTGCCGCAACTACTTCGCGCTCGGCATGATGTACTGGCTCTACAGCCGCGACGTGGAGCAGCAGCTCGCCGCCATCGCCGTCAAGTTCGGCAAGAAGCCGCAGTTCGTGGAGGCCAACCAGAAGGTCTTCAAGGCCGGCTACGCCTTCGGCGAGACCGCCGAGCTCGGCCTGGGCCGCTACTTCGTCCCCAAGTCCACGCTGCCGGCCGGCACCTACCGCACCGTCACCGGCAACTACGCGGTCGCGCTGGGCTTCGCCACCATGGCCAAGCTCACCGGCAAGCAGGTCTTCCTCGGCTCGTACCCCATCACCCCCGCCACCGAGATCCTGCAGGAGATGGCGGTGTTCAAGGAGCACGGGGTGGTGACGTTCCAGGCCGAGGACGAGATCGCCGGCATCGGCTCCGCCATCGGCGCGGCCTTCGGCGGCGCGCTCGCCTGCACCAGCACCTCCGGCCCGGGCCTGGCGCTCAAGGCCGAGATGATGGGCCTGGCGGTCATCGCCGAGCTGCCCCTCGTCATCGTCAACGTCCAGCGCGGCGGCCCGTCCACCGGCATGCCCACCAAGACGGAGCAGTCGGACCTGCTGGTCGCGCTCTTCGGCCGGCACGGCGAGGCGCCCATGCCGGTCATCGCGGCGCAGAGCCCGGCCGACTGCTTCTGGGCGGCCATGGAGGCGATGCGCATCGCCGTGAAGTGGATGACCCCGGTCATCCTCCTCACCGACGGCTACCTGGGGAACGGCGCCGAGCCGTTCAAGATCCCCACCCTCGCCGAGCTGCCCAAGCTGGACGTGAAGTACCAGACGACGCCCAACTACAACGGCTCGTACATGCCGTACCTGCGCGACGCCAAGCTCATCCGCCCCTGGGCCATCCCGGGGACGCCGGGGCTGGAGCACCGCATCGGAGGGCTCGAGAAGGACTCCATGTCGGGCATGGTCTCCTACGACGGCATGAACCACGAGAAGATGGTCCTCACCCGCGCGCAGAAGATCGCCAACGTGGTGGAGGACGTGCCGGACGCCGAGATCTTCGGCAAGGCCACCGGCGACGTGCTGCTGGTCTCCTGGGGCGGGACCTTCGGGTCGGTCCGTGCCGCCGCGGAGCAGCTGCAGCAGCAGGGCAAGGCGGTCTCCCACGTCCACCTGCGCTGGCTCAACCCGCTGCCCAAGAACCTCGGCGCCCTGCTGAAGGGGTTCAAGAAGGTCTTCGTGCCCGAGGTCAACAACGGGCAGCTCGCCTTCTACCTGCGCGCCATGTTCCCCGGCGTCAACCCGGTCCAGTACAATCGGATCAACGGCAAGCCCATCAAGATCGCCGAGCTCGCTGGCAAGGTGCTCGAGGTCCTCTAAGGCCTTCGGAAAAGGACGACACACACATGGCTACCGAGAACACGGCTCTGCCGGTCTACACCAAGAAGGACTTCGAGTCCGGCGTCGACCCGCGCTGGTGCCCGGGCTGCGGGGACTTCTCCATCATCAACCAGGTGCAGAAGGCGCTCCCCGCCGTCGGCCGCAAGCGCGAGGACATCGTCTTCATCTCCGGCATCGGCTGCTCGTCGCGCTTCCCGTACTACATGAACAACTACGGGATGCACACGCTGCACGGCCGCGCGCCCTCCTTCGCCTCCGGGCTCAAGGTGTCGCGCCCGGACCTGATGGTCTGGGTCATCACCGGTGACGGCGACGCCCTCGCCATCGGCGGCAACCACTTCATCCACGCCATGCGGCGGAACATCGACCTCAAGCTCCTGATGTTCAACAACCGCATCTACGGCCTGACCAAGGGCCAGACGTCGCCCACCTCCGAGCTCGGCAAGAAGACCAAGTCGATGCCGCACGGCTCGCCGGACGCGCCGTTCAACCCGCCGGCGCTGGCGCTGGGCGCGGGCGCCACCTTCGTGGCCCGCACCATCGACGTCGAGGGCGCCCACATGGGCGAGGTGCTCAAGGCGGCGGCCGAGCACAAGGGCAGCTGCTTCACCGAGGTCTACCAGAACTGCCCGGTGTTCAACGACGGCGCCTACACCGCCATCACCGAGAAGTCGGTCAAGGCCGACACCCTGCTCCGCATGGTGCACGGCAAGCCGCTCCTCTTCGGCAAGGACAACAAGAAGGGCATCCGCTTCAACCCGCAGACCGCCGAGCTCGAGGTGGTGACGGTGGGCGAGGGCGGCGTGACCGAGAAGGACGTCCTGGTCCACGACGTGAAGCGCGACGACCCCACCATCGCCTTCATGATGGCCAACCTGGCCCTCAAGCCGGGCTTCCCGACCCCCATCGGCATCTTCCGCGACGTGAAGCGCCCCACGGCCGAGGACCTGACCTGGGACATGATCAACGCCGCCAAGTCCAAGAAGGGCGACGTCGACGTGACGAAGCTGCTGGCCGGCAACGACACCTGGCAGATCAAGTAGCGCGCCTGCACCCGAACCCAGGGTGATGCCCGGCCGGCTCCGCTCCCGCGGGGCCGGCCGCTTCGTTTGCGGCGCCCCGGGTGGGCGGTCCAGCACCGACCGGGATCACGGCCCCTCGCCGCAGGCGTCCGCCCCGCGCCGCGCCACCCGGCAGTCCTCCCGCCCCGGCGAGAGCGCCAGGCAGCGGTCGCAGGCGGCGCGCCCCTCGTCGCACCGCCCCAGCCGGACCAGCGCAAGGCACTGACCGAGGCGCGCCTCCGGCGTGTCGCGCCGGGCGGCGGCGCGGGCGTACCCGGCGGCCGCCTCCTCCGGGCGCCCCTCCAGGTAGGCCAGGAAGGCCAGGTCCTGCGTCGCGGCGGGGCTCTCGGGGTCCACCTCCAGCAGGTGGAGGTACTCGTGGCGCGCCTCCGCCCAGCGCGCCGACCGCTCCTCCGGCCCGAGCAGCCCCTGGTGCAGCAGCGAGCGGGCCAGGTTGAGCCGCGCGCCCTGCAGGTCCGGATCGATCCGGAGGGCCGCGCGCAGCGCGTCGGCCGCCTCGGCGGGGCGCTCGGCCGCCAGCAGCGCCTCCCCCAGGTTGGCGTGGCCCTCGGCGAAGGCCGGGGCGAGGCGCACCGCCCGGGTGAAGGCCCGCCGCGCCGACTCGAGGTCGCCGCGCGAGCGGGCCACCACGCCCAGCCCGTTCCACCCCTCCGGCAGGTCGGGGGCGAACTCCAGGGCGTGCTCGAAGGCCACCGCGGCGCGTTCGTCGTCCCGCGCCGCCAGGTGCTGGTAGCCGCGCAGGAGCTGCTCCGCGGCCCTGGGGTGGACCAGCGGGGAGGGGGCGCAGGCCAGGAGCGCGGCCGGGGCCAGGGCGAGGAGCCGGGCGAGAGCGGCCGGCCTGGCCAGGGCCCGGGGCGTGCCGGGGCGCTGCGAGTCGGTGCGCATGGTGAGCACGGACCTTGCTCACCGCATGCCACATGACCACTCGCCGCCCCGCGCTCCTGCCGCTCCTGGCCGTCCTCCTCTCCGCGCCCGGTGCCGCGGAGGCCGTCCCCTCGAACCGCTCCATCGCCCTGGAGGCCGCCGGGATCTCCCGCCCCGGTGGACCGTCCGGCGCCGCCGCGCTCTCTGCCGCCTGCTGGCTGGACGGCGACCTGGAGGCGCAGGTCCGGCTCACCGCCGGGTCCGTGGCGCAGCCGGCGGGTCGCGGGACGGCCGGCGCGGTCACCGCGGAGGCCGGGCTCCGGTGGGTGGACGGCGAGGGGCGCTGGCGCCCGCTGCTGGGGGTGGCCCTGGGCGCGCGACTCCCCGCGGCCGCTCACCCCGCGGCGCTGGCCGGCCTGGCCCAGGCCGGCCTCGAGCGGGACCTGGGGCCCGGCTGGGCGCTCGGCGCGGCGCTGGGCCTCCGCTGGGTGCAGGGGGAGGGAGCGGCCGCGGAGGCCGCCCTGGGGCTGCGGCTCTACTTCTAGGGCGCCTTCCCGGGCTCGGCGGCGGCGGCGGTGCGGCGGGACTCCCACTTGTCCACCTGGCCGTCGGCGTCGACGTCGATGCCGATGCGGTCGATCTCGCCGTTCTCCCAGTACTCCCAGTAGTCGATCTTGCCGTCGCCGTTGGTGTCGCGCTCCTTGCGGACCAGCTTGTTCTTCTCGTAGTAGTTGAAGCTGTGCGGGATGCCGTCGAAGCCGAAGGCGTACTCCTTGCGCACCAGCTGGTCCTTCTCGAAGTACAGCGTGACGTCCGGCTTGCCGTCGAAGTCCATGTCGTAGACCAGCTTGGAGAGCGTGCCGTCCGGCGCGTAGTACTCCCAGGTGTCCACCTTGCCGTCGCCGTTGAGATCCTTCTCCTTGCGGGAGAGGACCTCCTTCCCGGCCGCGTCCTTGACGGTGTACTTCCAGACGTCGGTCTTGCCGTCGTGGGTCAGGTCGTACTCGGTGAGCGTCTCGCCCGGGGTGGCGGTTCCGGCGGGCGCGGCCACCGGAGCCGGGCCGGCCTCGGTGCCGGGCGCGGCTTCGCTGGTGCTCTGCCTGGAGGCGCAGGCCGCGGACAGCAGCGCGGCGGCGATGAGGAGGGTTCGGCGCATGAGCGGGGGTCCTCGCAGTGGGGCGGCGAGTGTAGCCCCTCCCCCGGCGACGGCTCAAGGAGGAGCTGCCAGGTTTGACACTACACCCACGCTCACATACGTTCCCCTGCGACCGGCCATGCCCCGCAAGAAGATCTCCACCACCGTCTACATCACGCCGGAGCAGGCCGAGCGGCTCAAGCTCCTGCACGACAGGACGCGGGTCCCGGTGGCCGAGTACATCCGGCAGGGCATCGACCTCGTCCTGGAGCAGTACCGCGGCGCACTGCCTGGCCAGCTGAGCCTCGACGACCTGGGCCGGCGCGAGCGCGAGGGGTAAGGCGACATGACGGAGCAGCGGGCGGTCATCCTGGGGGCGGCCGGGTTCATCGGCAGCCACCTGACGGACCGGTTCCTGGCCGAGGGCTGGCGGGTGCTGGGCGTGGACAACCTCATCACCGGGACCATGCGCAACCTGGCGCACCTCGAGCGCGAGCCGCGCTTCGAGTTCCTGGAGCAGGACGTCTGCCTGCCGCTCCAGGTGGCCGGGTCCGTGACGGCGGTGCTCGACTTCGCCTCGCCGGCCTCGCCCATCGACTACCTCGAGAAGCCCTTCGAGACCATGCACGTCGGGTCGGTGGGCGTGGAGAACGCCCTCAAGCTCTGCGAGGCCAAGGGGGCGCGCTTCCTGCTCTCCTCGACGAGCGAGGTCTACGGCGACCCGCTGGAGCACCCGCAGCGCGAGACCTACTGGGGAAACGTGAACCCCATCGGCCCGCGCTCGGTCTACGACGAGGCCAAGCGCTTCGCCGAGGCCATCACCATGGCCTACCGCCGCTACCGAAAGGTGGAGACCCGCGTCGCCCGCATCTTCAACACCTACGGGCCCCGCATGCGGCTCGACGATGGCCGGGTGGTCCCCACGCTGGTGGCCCAGGCGCTGCGGGGCGAGCCGCTCACCGTCTTCGGCGACGGCCTGCAGACCCGCAGCTTCTGCTACGTCGACGACAACGTCGAGGGCATGTGGCGGCTGCTCCGCTCCGACTACGCGGAGCCGGTCAACATCGGCAACCCCCTGGAGATGACCATCCGGGCCTTCGCCGACGCGGTGCAGCGGCACGTCGGCTCGCACTGCACCATCGAGCACAGGCCGCTGCCCCAGGACGATCCCAGGGTGCGCCGCCCGGACATCACGCGGGCCCGCGAGGTGCTGGGCTGGGAGCCGCAGGTCGGCTTCGACGAAGGCATGGACCGCACCATCGCCTGGTTCCGCGAGCAGGTGTCGTCGGGCCGCTGAGGGCGGCGGGAGGGCACATGGCCAAGAAGGTTCTCATCACCGGCGGCGCGGGGTTCATCGGGTCGACCATCGCGGACACCTTCCTGGCCGCGGGCTGGGACGTGGCGGTCCTCGACGACCTCTCCACCGGCAAGCGCGAGAACGTCCCGGCCGCCGCCCGCTTCCACCACTGCGACGTGCGCGGCCCCGCCGCCGCCGAGGTGGTGGCGCGGGAGCAGCCGGACGTGCTCTGCCACCAGGCGGCGCAGATGGACGTGCGCCGCTCCATGGCCGAGCCGGGGTTCGACGCCAGCGTCAACGTGCTCGGCCTGCTCAACGTGCTGCAGGGGGCGGTGCGGGCCGGCTCCGTGAAGCAGGTGCTCTTCGCCTCCTCGGGCGGGGCCACCTACGGGGACACGCCGGTCATCCCCACGCCGGAGGGCCACCCGCAGCGGCCGCTCTCGGTCTACGGCGCCTCCAAGGCGGCCAGCGAGCTCTACCTGGGCGTCTACCAGGCCAACTACGGCATCCCCTTCGCCGCCATGCGCTACGCCAACGTCTACGGGCCGAGGCAGGATCCACACGGCGAGGCCGGCGTGGTGGCCATCTTCTGTGGCCGGCTCCTCGAGGGGAAGGCCTGCACCATCTACGGCGACGGCGGGCAGACCCGCGACTACGTCTTCGTGGGCGACGTGGCGCGCGCCAACCTGCTGGCCGCCGAGCGCGGCTTCGCCGGCGCGCTCAACGTCGGCACCGGACTGGAGACCGACGTCAACGACCTCTACGCGCGGATCGCGCGGGCCGCCGGCTCGACCCAGGCCGCGGTCCACGCCGAGGCGCGCCTCGGCGAGCAGCGCCGCTCCTGCATCACGCCGGCGGCCGCCCTGGCCGCGCTGGGCTGGCGCCCGGCGGTCTCGCTCGACGACGGCCTGGCCCGCACCCTAGAGTTCTTCCGCGCCCGCCGCGGCGCGTGAAGGACGCCAGGTCGTCCCACATCAACCCACCCGGTGGACCCGAAGGCGACGGCCGCGCCTTCCATCCCGGGGGGCGCTTCGGTCGGCGACCCGCAGTGCTGGGACGCCGCGGCCTGCCTCGTCTACGGCGACGACGTGAACGGCTACTCCGGC
>JAJYAW010000075.1 GCA_021779335.1 Myxococcales bacterium
CCGCTCACGGCCGGGCTATACGCCTTCAGCTTTTCCTGAACGGCGCGGGACGGAGGCGGCACCGGCATGGCCTCGGAGCAGACGATCGTGTCGCAGCTGAGCCAGACCGCCGAGCGCGGCGTCCGCCCCGAGCGCGCCCAGGCCGCCCTGGCCGAGGTGCCCGCCCTCCCCGAGACGCTGGCCGGCCTCGAGCGGCAGCTCACCGAGGCCACCGCCGACGCCGAGCCCCGGCTCCAGGCGGCGGCCCGCCACCTCGTCTTGGCCGGCGGCAAGCGCATCCGCCCGGTGGTCTCGCTGCTGGCTTGCGGCGCCACCGGCGGCGACCTCGCGGCCGCCATCCCGTACGCCGTGGCGGCCGAGCTGACCCACTCCGCCACGCTGCTCCACGACGACGTCATCGACGACGGCCCGGTGCGCCGCGGCCAGCCCGCCTCGCGCGTCCTCTGGGGCAACTCGGTCTCGGTCCTCTCGGGCGACTGGCTCCTCACCCGCGCCCTCGAGATCGTGGCCCAGGCCCCGGCCGCGCGGCAGGCGCTCCTGCCGCTGCTCGCCACCATGCGCCGGCTCGTCGAGGGCGAGGTGCTGCAGCTCACCTTCCGCGGCACCTTCGCCGCCACCGAGGCGACCTACCTGCAGGTGGTGGTCGGCAAGACCGCCTCGCTCTTCGGCTGGGCCACCGCGGCCGGCGGCTGGGCGGCCGGCGCCCACGGCGCCATCCCCGAGGCGCTCTCGACCTTCGGCGAGGGGATCGGCATCGCCTTCCAGCTCGTCGACGACGCGCTCGACTACGCGGCCGACCCGGGCCTGCTCGGCAAGCAGCTGGGCACCGACCTCCTGGAGGGGAAGGCCACCCTGCCGCTCATCCGCGCGCTCGAGGCGCAGCCGGCGCTGCGCGAGCGGCTGGCCCTCCTCATGGAGGGGAAGGCCGACGGCGTCGCGGTGGCCGGCGAGGTGCTCGAGGCGGTGCGGCGCTCCGGCGGCGTGGAGGCGGCGCGGGCCCTGGCGCGCCAGCACACCGGCCGCGCCATGGCGGCGCTGGAGGAGCTCCCCGACGGCCCGCACCGGCGCGCCCTCGCCGAGGCGGCCCGGTCGCTCACCGAGCGGGCCTTCTAGCCTGGTCCGCCGGCGGGCCGGGCGCGGCCGCCGCCTCCGGCGCGTGGACGCTGGCGCGCGCCGCGAGCTGGCTCCGGTCGATCACCTCGGACACCAGGTAGAGCGGGCGCCCCTTCACCTCCTCGAAGACGCGGCCCAGGTACTCGCCGATGACGCCGATGGAGAGCAGCTGCACCCCGGCGAAGAACATGATGCTGGCCACGATGGTCGGGTAGCCGGGCAGCGGGATGTCGTAGACCAGCTCGTCGAAGACCACCCAGGCGCCGTAGAGCCCGGCGGCGGCCGACACCGCCAGCCCGGTCAGCGCCACCGCGCGGAGCGGCAGGGTGGTGAAGGCGGTCAGCCCCGTCAGCGCCAGCCGGGTCAGCGCCAGGCCGTCGAAGCGCGTCTCGCCCGCCAGGCGCGGCTGCACGTCGTAGGGCACCGCCACCGCGCGGAACCCGACCCAGGCGTAGAGCCCCTTCATGAAGCGGGCCCGCTCCGGCAGCCGCCTGAGCGCCTCCACCACCTTGCGGTCCATGAGCCGGAAGTCGCCGGCGCCGTCGGGGATCTCCACCCGCGAGCCTGCCGAGACGAGCCGGTAGAAGAGGGACGCGCCGGCCCGCTTGCTGGCGCCCTCGCCGGCCCGGCCGCTGCGCAGGCCGTAGGCCACCTCCCAGCCCTCGCGCCAGCGCCCCAGCATGGTGGCGATGGTGGCGATGGGGTGCTGCCCGTCGCCGTCGAGGAGCACCACCACCTCTCCCCGCGCCGCCTCCAGGCCGGCGCTCAGCGCCGCCTCCTTGCCGAAGTTCCGCGAGAGCTCCAGGTAGACGATGCCGCAGTCGGCCGGCGCGCCCAGCACCGCCTGGCGCGTCCCGTCGCGGCTGCCGTCGTTCACCACCACGATCTCGAAGCGGTCGGTGAGCGCGCGCAGGCCGTCGCGCAGCGACCGCAGGAAGTGCGGGGCGGAGGCCGCCTCCTCGAACATGGGGACCACGGCGGAGATGGAGGGACGCGCCGTCCGCGCGCCCACCGCTCCGCCCTGCTGCTCGTCGATCAAGACGACCTCCCGTTCCACGCCGGGGTATCGGCTCAGGGTGACCATCCGTCGAGGCGGCCGCTAGGCCTCGCTCGGGGCCGGGTCGGCGGCCCGCGCGAAGTCCAGGGTCAGCAGGTCCCGCACCAGGAGCGCCCAGACGACCGCGTAGGGGAGCGCCTTCCAGGCGTAGCGGTTGGTCAGGTGCCGGACCGCGACGGAGAGGAGATCGGTGGGCGCCAGGCCGGCCAGCAGGAGCCCCGCCATGAGGATCAGGTTGCGCGGCCGGAAGGGCGCCTCCTGCTGCGCCAGCCAGAGCGCCGCGCCGGTGGCCGCGACCACGTAGGTGGAGCTCTCGGACCCGGAGCTGAAGAGGACCACGAACATGAGGAGCGAGGCCAGGTAGAGGAGCCGGAAGCTGCGGTGGGCGTGCTGGCCGACCCGCAGCAACGGCGCCAGCACGAGCGGGACGACGACGAGGTAGAACCAGCCGCTGGCGATGGGCTGCCCGACGGCCCGCCGCACCAGCCCCATGACCGAGATGTCCTGCGAGGTGTAGAGGACGACGTTGGCGCCGTTCTTGTGGACCAGCGCGGCCAGCCAGTCCTGGTAGCTCTGCAGGACGAAGGCCGGCGAGGAGACGAGCATGGGCAGCAGCAGCAGCACCGCCGACCAGGCGACGCACCCGGCCAGGAAGGCCTTGCGGTCCCTGGCGAAGAGGACGAAGAGGAGGCCGACGGCGGTGTAGACCTTGACGAAGGCGCCCAGGAGGACCCACAGGGGAGCGGTGAACTCGTGCCCGCCCTCGACCGCCGCGAAGGTGAGCAGCAGCAGCGCCGCCACCGCCGGGTTGAACTGGTTGGACCAGCTCGCGTTCATGAGCTCCACGGCGCAGAGCGCCAGCACGAGGAGCCGGCGCGCCGGCGCCAGGCCGAGCCGGCCCAGTGCCAGGGAGAGCACCCCGGCCATGGCCAGGTTCCAGAGGAGCCCGCCCGCCGCGTCCGGCAGCAGGGCGAAGGGCGCGATGACCAGGCCGAAGACCGGCCCGTAGAGGTTCACGTCCCCGTGCTCCAGGGGGTAGGCCAGGTACAGGTTGCGCCGCTCCAGCAGGTGCCAGAAGGCCTGCCGGTAGATCTTGTAGGTGTTGTGGCGGCCCCGGGAGAAGTCGACGATCCAGGTGACGGCCGGGGCGAGGAACCAGAGCAGCCGGACGGCCGCGCCGCTGGCGAGCACCCGGTCCCGCCAGCCGCGCCCGGGCGCGCTGTCCCTGGCGGGCGGGTCGGGAGGCGGTGGCGGCGGCGAGGGCGTCATCGGGCGCTCCGGTGGGTCCGCCCCGCCGCCCCCTCGAGCGCGGGGGCGGGGGCGGGGCGGAGCGCGCGGGCGCGGTCGAGGCGGGGGGTCATTCCCGTCGAGCGTGGCACGACCCGGCCCGCCTAGGCGATCGATCTCGACGGCGCCGGACGGGCGCCCGGTGGGGCCCGGGCCGGGCCGGGTGGCGTTCCTTCAACGAACGTTGAAAGCGGCGCCGCGCAGGTGTAGAGATCCGCGCGCCATGGCCTACCGCTCGCTCACCGAGTTCCTCGATCGCGCCGACCGAGCGGGGGAGCTCGTCCGCCTCCGCGAGCCGGTCGACCTCCGGCTCGACATGGCCGCGCTGGCCGATCGCGCCGCCAAGCAGGGCGGCCCGGCGCTGCTCTTCGAGCGCCCCTCGTCGGGCCGGTTCCCGGTGGCCATGAACCTCTTCGGCACGCGCCGCCGCACCAGCTGGGCGCTCTCCTGCGAGGACTTCGAGGCGCACGCCACCTCGCTGCGCGAGCTCCTCCACACGGCCCCGCCCCGGACGCTGTGGGACAAGCTGAAGCTCCTCCCCACCCTGGGCCGGCTCGCCACCCTGGGGCCGAAGCTGGTCGGCGCCGGCGCCTGCCAGGACGTGGTGCTCACCGGCGCGCAGGCGGACCTCGGGATCCTGCCGGTGCTCACCACCTGGCCGCACGACGGCGGCCCCTTCATCACGCTGCCGCAGGTCATCACCCGCGAGCCCGGCACCGGCCTGCGCAACGTCGGCATGTACCGGCTGCAGGTGCTGGGGCCGCGGCGGCTGGCCATGCACTGGCAGCTCCACAAGACCGCCACCGCCCACTACCGCGAGTACCAGCGGCGCGGCGAGCGGATGCCGGTGGCCATCGCGCTGGGCGGCGACCCGGCCCTCACCTACTGCGCCTCGGCCCCGCTGCCGCCGGGCATCGACGAGTACCTCTTCGCCGGCTTCCTGCGCGGCGAGGGGGTCCGCCTGGTGAAGGGGGTGGCCACCGGCCTGGAGGTCCCGGCCGACGCCGACATCGTCATCGAGGGGTTCGTGGACACCGCGGCGCCGCTGGTGCGCGAGGGGCCCTTCGGCGACCACACCGGCTTCTACTCGCTGGCCGACGACTACCCGGCCCTGGACGTGGTGGCCATCACCCACCGACGCGACGCCGTCTACCCGGCCACCGTGGTGGGCCCGCCGCCGGTGGAGGACCAGTGGCTGGGCAAGGCCACCGAGCGGCTCTTCCTGCCGCTCCTCCAGCTCGTCGCCCCGGAGATCGTCGACTACTGCATGCCGGTGGAGGGGGTCTTCCACAACCTCTGCCTGGTCTCCATCAAGAAGGAGCACCCGGGCCAGGCGAAGAAGGTCATCCACGGGCTGTGGGGCTCCGGCCAGATGGCCCAGACCAAGACGCTGGTGGTCTTCGACGAGGACGTCGACGTGCAGGACGTCCGCCAGGCCGCCTGGCGGGCCTTCGCCAACGTGGACGTGAGGCGCGACCTGGTCGTCGCCGACGGTCCGGTCGACGTGCTGGACCACGCCGCCGCCCACTTCGCGTTCGGGGGCAAGCTGGGCATCGACGCCACGCGCAAGTGGGTCGAGGAGGGCGGCCGCGAGTGGCCCGAGGTGTGCGTCCACCCGCCCGAGGTGGTGGCCCGCATGGACGCGCTCTACGACCGGCTCGTGCCGGGCGCCGCGCCGCTGACCCGCCCGCGCATCGCGGCGCCGCCGGCCGCCGCCTGGACGCCGCGGAAGGGCGGGATCCTCCAGTGACCGGCCCCGACCAGGAGGCCGGCCGGGTGGCCGTCCCGCTCCCCGGCGAGGGGCACGGCGTGCGCGGCCGGGCCGTGCGCGCCATGTTCGACCGGATCGCCCCCCGCTACGACCTGCTCAACCGGGTCATGACGCTGAAGGTCGACCAGGCCTGGCGCCGCCGGCTGCTCTCCGACCTGGCGCCCAGGGCCGGCGAGGCGCTCCTCGACCTGTGCGCCGGCACCATGGACGTGGCCGACCTGGCGCGGCGGCGCGCCCCGGGCCTCTCCGTGGTGGGCGCCGACTTCTCCTTCCAGATGCTCCAGCGGGGCGTGGAGAAGACCGGCCTGCCGGCCAGCCAGGCCGACGCCATGGCCCTCCCCTTCCGGCCCGCCCGCTTCGACCTCGCCACCGTCACCTTCGGCATGCGCAACCTGGAGCGGTACGAGGTGGGGCTGGCGGAGCTGGCGCGCGTCCTCAAGCCGGGCGGCCGGCTCGGCGTCCTGGAGTTCTTCCGCCCCGAGTCGGCCGGGCCGCGGCTGGTCCACGGCCTCTACAACCGGCTGGCGCTGCCGGTGCTGGGGCGGGTCCTCTCGCCCGACCCGGAGGCCTACCGCTACCTGGTCGCGTCGATGGAGCGCTTCGCCTCCCGCCCAGAGTTCGAGGCGGCGGCGGGCCGGGCCGGCTTCAGGGACGTGCGCGGGGAGACGCTCTTCCCGGGCGTGTGCGGCCTGGTCACGGCGGTGCGCGCGTGAAGCTGGTGGTGGCCGTCAGCGGCGCCTCGGGCGCCCCCTACGCCCGGGCGCTGCTCGACTTCCTCGCCGCGCACGGCGCGGCCCACGGGGTCTCGGCGGACCTCGTCTTCACCACCACCGGCAAGCAGGTCTGGGCGCAGGAGCTGGGCGGCGTCCCCGCCTACCCCTTCAAGACCTGGAGCAACCACGACTTCACCGCCCCCTTCGCGTCGGGCTCGGCCCAGTACGACGCCATGGTGGTCATCCCCTGCTCGGCGGGCGCCCTCTCGCGCATCGCCTACGGCCTGTCGGTGGACCTGGTGGGGCGCGCCGCCGACGTCATGCTGAAGGAGCGGAAGCGGCTGGTGCTGGTGCTCCGCGAGACCCCCATCTCGCTGGTGCACGCCCGCGCCCTGACCCAGGTCATCGAGGCCGGCGCGGTGGTCATGCCCGCCTCGCCGTCCTTCTACTCGGGGCCGCGCACCATCGACGAGCTGGTCGGCACGGTGGTGGCCCGGGTGCTGGACCGGCTCGGGCTGCCCAACGATCTCATGAGGCGCTGGACCGGCCTGACGCCCCGGGCGCCCGAGCCGGTGGAGGAACCCTGACGATGCCGCTCTCGACCCTCGCCAACCGCGCCCTGGAGCGCGACGGCCTCGGCCCCATCCGCGACAAGGTGCTGGCCGGCGCCCGGCTCAGCGACGCGGAGGGGCTGCAGCTCCTCGAGGCCAAGGACCTGGCCGCGCTGGGCGCGCTCGCCAACCACGTGCGCGAGGCGCGCCACGGGCAGCTCGCCTTCTACAACCGCAACGTCCACCTCAACCCCACCAACGTCTGCGTGGCCACCTGCAAGTTCTGCTCGTTCGCCCGCAAGGACGACCAGCACGCCTCCGAGGGCTACACGATGTCCCTCGACGAGGCGGTGGAGAAGGTGCTGTCGAAGCGCGACTACGGCATCACCGAGGTCCACATCGTGGCCGGCCTCCACCCGACGCTGCCGTGGGACTACTACACCTCGCTGCTGGGGCGCATCCACGCGGCCTGGCCCGAGCTCACCATCAAGGCCTTCACCGCCATCGAGTACCACTACTGGGCGGAGAAGTTCGGCAAGACGTACGAGCAGGTCCTCTCCGAGCTGCAGGCCGCCGGCCTGCGCACCCTCCCGGGCGGCGGCGCCGAGATCTTCGCCCCGCGGGTGCGCCGGAAGATCTGCGACGACAAGGCCACCGCCGAGCAGTGGCTGGAGATCCACCGCACGGCGCACCGGCTCGGCATGAAGTCCAACGCCACCATGCTCTACGGCCACATCGAGCGGCTCGACGAGCGCATCGACCACATGCGCCGGCTGCGCGAGCTGCAGGACGAGACCGGGGGCTTCCAGGTCTTCATCCCGCTGGCCTTCCACCCCGAGCACAACATGATCGGCAAGGCCTTCCCCAAGCCGACCGGCTACGACTCGCTGCGCACGCTGGCCGTGGCGCGCCTCTACCTCGACAACTTCGACCACGTGAAGGCCTACTGGGTCAGCCTGGGCGAGCGGCTGGCCCAGGTGGCGCTCGGCTTCGGGGTGGACGACCTCGACGGCACCGTGCTGGAGGAGCGCATCTACCACATGGCCGGCTCGACCGTGCCGCAGGCGCTCTCCGAGCGGTCCCTGCACGACCTCATCCGCGCCGCCGGCCGCGTCCCGGCCGAGCGCGACTCCAACTACCACGTGCTCAAGGTGCACGAGCAGCCGCTGCCGCCGGCCCCGCCGGCGCGCCTGCCGGCCACCGCCTGAGGGGGCGAGGACCCGCCATGCCGAAGCTCAAGGCCGCCGCCGTCTCCTTCCTCAACGCCTGGCCCCTCACGGCCGGCCTCGACGCCTCCGACCGGATCGAGCTGACCCTGGCCGAGCCCTCCCGCTGCGCCGCCATGCTGGAGGCCGGGGAGGTCGACCTGGCGCTGGTCTCGGTGGCCGCGCTCACCAAGGGCGAGTACGAGATCGTCCCGGGCCTCGCCATCGGCGCGGACGGCCCGGTGCAGACGGTGCTGCTGGCCGGCGACCAGTCGCCCGCCATCTGGGACGAGGTCTTCCTCGACACCGCCTCGCGCACCTCGCACGTGCTCGCCAAGCTGGTGCTCGACGACATGGGCGTCCACCCGGAGTTCTCGCCCCTCCCGGCCGTCGAGGGGCTGGCCCGCGCCACCGGCACCAAGGGCGCGCTGGTCATCGGCGACCGGGCCTTCGACGTGAGGAAGAGCCAGGTGCTCGACCTGGGGCGCGAGTGGACCCGCATGACCGGGCTCCCCATGATCTTCGCCCTGTGGGCGGCCCGGCCCGGCCGCGTCTCACCGGAGGACGTGCAGGAGCTGACCCGGGCGGCGCAGCACGGCCTGGGGATCCGCACCGAGCTGGCGCAGCGCTTCGCCGCGCAGCGGGGGGGCGACCCGGAGCGCTACCGGCGCTACCTCTCCCAGCGCATCCGCTACGGCCTCGGGCCGCACGAGCTGACCGGCCTGGAGACCTTCCTGGCCCGCGCCGCCGCGAAGGGGCTGCTGCCCCCCATGCCGCTGCGCTTCGTGGACGACGTGGTCCGCACCACCCGCACCCGCCGCCACGTCTCGCTCGACACGGCGCTCGCCAAGGGGGCGGCCGGCGAGCGGCTCGACGAGGTCGAGGCCGAGCTCCTCGACGAGCGGGCGCCGCTCCTCGAGCTCGGCCTGGCCGCCGACGCGCGCCGCCGCGCCCTCCACCCGGACGGCGTGGTCACCTACATCGTCTCGCGCAACGTAAACTACACCAACGTGTGCACCACCGCCTGCCACTTCTGCGCCTTCTACCGGCCGCGCGGCGCCGCCGACGCCTACGTGCTGACGCGCCAGGAGCTGGCCGGCAAGATCGAGGAGACGCTGCGCCTGGGCGGCATCGAGCTCCTGCTGCAGGGCGGGCTCCACCCCGACCTGGCCATCGAGTGGTACGAGGACCTGTTCCGCTGGGTGAAGTCGAACTACCCCACCATCAACCTGCACGCCCTCTCCCCCGAGGAGATCTGGCACATCGCCCGCACCAGCGAGCTGCCGCTCGAGGCCACCATCCGCCGGCTCGTGGCCGCGGGGCTCGACTCCATCCCGGGCGGCGGCGCCGAGGTCCTCGACGACGAGGTGCGGCGGCGCATCGCGCCGCTCAAGTGCTCCACCGACGAGTGGCTCTCGGTGATGCGGACGGCCCACCAGGTGGGGCTCAAGTCCACCGCCACGCTCATGTTCGGGGTGGGGGAGGAGCCGCGCCACCGGGCCAGCCACCTGCGGCGGCTGCGCGACCTGCAGGACGAGACGCACGGCTTCACCGCCTTCATCTGCTGGCCCTTCCAGAGCGCCAACACCCGGCTCACCGCCTCCGACGGCAGCGCCCACGCCTACCTGCGGACCAACGCGCTGGCCCGCCTCTACCTCGACAACGTCCCGCACCTGCAGGCCTCCTGGGTCACCATGGGCGGCGGGGTGGCCCAGGCGGCGCTCCACATGGGCTGCGACGACTTCGGCCAGGTCATGATCGAGGAGAACGTGGTCTCCGCCGCCGGCACCACCTTCAAGATGGACTCGGAGGAGGTGGAGCGGCACATCCGCGACGCCGGCTTCAGCCCCTCCCGCCGCAACATGCGCTACCAGCGGCTCGGGGGCGCGGGGGCGTGAGCCGCGTCGTCGCCGCGCCCTGGGTGCTGGCGGGCCGGCCGGCCGGAGGCGCCCCGCCGGCCATCGCCGACGGCGCGGTGGCG
>JAJYAW010000076.1 GCA_021779335.1 Myxococcales bacterium
CCGCCGCGGGGACGGGCGGCTCAGGGGGCCGGCAGCGCGGCCAGGAAGCGGCGCACCGCCGCGCCGTACTCGGCGGGGCAGTCGAGCTGGACCGAGTGGCCGCAGCCGGCCAGCCCCTCCAGCCGGGCGCCGGGGATGGCCGCCGCGCCCCCGGCCATCACGGCGCGCGTGGACCCCCCGTGGAGGAGCGGGTTGGGGATGAGCCGGTCCTGCTCGCCGAAGACCACCAGGGTGGGCGCCCGCACCCGCCCCAGGCTCTGCCGCACGAAGTCGTCGGCCGCGAGCGCCTGGACGCTGCGGACCTGCGCGTAGGCGTAGGCGTCGAAGTCCGGGGTGCCCACCACCCGGACCCGCTCCTCCACGAGCCAGCGGAGCTCCGGGCGGAAGCGCTGGAAGTTGCCCTGGGCCACCGACCCCCAGATGCCGTACTCCGGGGTGCTCTTCACGAGCGCGACGGAGAAGACCTCCTTGAACCAGGCCTGCTCCCGGGGCGAGAAGGTCTCGAAGCCGGCCGGCGAGGTCAGCACGAGGGCGCGCACCTCGCCGGGGTAGCGGATGGCCCAGGAGAGCGCCACCTGGCCGCCCATGGAGTGGCCCACCACGATGGGCCGGGTCGCGCCGAGGGACGCCGCCAGCTCCCGCGCCGCGTCCCCCATGGCCTCCATGGTGTACGGGAAGGAGGCGGGCTTGTCCGACTTGCCGTAGCCCGGCAGGTCGAGGGCCACCACGTGCCAGCCCTCGGCGGCGAAGGCGTCGAGCTGGAACCACCAGAACTTGAGGTAGCTGCCGAGCCCGTGCACGAAGACCAGGGTCCCCTTGGGGCCGCCCTTCCCCAGCTCCACGTAGGCGACCCGGGGCGGGCGGGCCATGCCGTAGGCCCGGGCCGTCTCCGGGAGCTCCCGGAAGGCCACCGGCCAGGGCTGGCCGGAGGGGCCGGCGTAGGGGATCTCGGCGAAGGGGCGCGGCGGCAGCGCCGAGTAGCGAGGGACGCAGGCGGCCAGCGAGAGGAAGGCCAGGGTGATCGAGGCGGTGCGCGCGGTCGTCATGGCGGCCTCCCTAGAACGCGTACCAGGTGAAGGTGGTGAAGAGGGCGAAGGGGTTCTGCGTCACGGTCGAGGTCTCCCCGTCGAACCAGTCGCCGCGGACCAGGTAGGCGCCGTGGAGCCCCAGCGTCATGAGGTAGCGCACCGTGTACCTCACCTCGGCGTTCACCTCGGTACCGATGACCCGGCCGCGCGGCGTGACGCTGCCGGCGTAGGCGGGCGGGCGCGCCACGCTGCGGGCGTGGCCCAGGCCGACCTTCAGGTTGAGGACGCTGGGGACCGCGTCCCAGGCGGCGGTCGCCAGCAGCGCCTCCAGCCCGGCCCCCTGGTTGGAGAGGTCGGTGACGGCGCCGGTGTAGTTGTTGACGGTGCTGGTGAAGGGGAAGAGGAGGAGCATGCGGTGGTTGAACCAGACCGCGCCCGGCAGGCCGTAGTAGTTGAGGGTGAAGGCCCCGCGGTAGGTGCCGTCGGTCGGATCGCCGTCACCGCTGGTGTAGACCGCCTCCAGCGTGGCCACGTCGTTGACGGTCGGCCCGTGGTTCCAGAGGAGCTCGGCGTCGGCCGAGAGGCCGCGCACGTCGACCCGCCGGTTGAGGGTGGTGTCCGGCTTGTTGGAGGCGAAGCGCCCGCCGTTGAACATGACGAAGCCGGTGGCGGCCAGGGGCCCGGTGCGGAAGTCGACGTTGTGGTGGGCGTTGAGGCCGGCCCAGCCCACCCAGCCGGAGGGGCGGTCGATGGCGAAGGGCTGCGTCCCGGTGAAGCTGGAGAGTCCCCCCGACGAGGGGCCGGACCGGACCAGCCCCTCGTAGGCGTAGGCGTCCCCCTTGGAGTCGTCCCGCAGGTACCAGAGCGAGCCGCCCATCCAGGTGCCCGGCGCGACCTCCACGGCCTGGTCCGCCATGGCGAGCCAGACGAACTTGAGGCGCGGGTCGTCCGCCGTCGCCTTGTCGGGCTGGGCGCCCTGCAGCGGGAACCAGCCGAGCCGGCTCCGGCCCCAGCGCCGCGAGAAGAGCTGCGCGCCGGTGGCGTCGGTCCCGGCGAAGGCCAGCTTGTAGCCGGTGCGGGTGATGTCGAAGAGCGAGCTGCGGGTCGGGTCGAGCGGGTTGTCGTAGAGCGGCTGGGTCCCGAGGAGCACGGTCAGCAGGTCCGGGTCCTTCCACGGGTAGAGGGCCACGTTGACGTTCTTGGTCTGGACGTTGACCTGGTCGGCGTTGAGCCCCCCGCCCTCGTTGGGCTGCACGGTGTTGGCGGCGCGCCCCCAGACGTAGTCGATCTCGAACTGGGCGCGGAAGGCGGCCCGCCCGTCCATGAAGTTCGGGGTGAGCTCGACGACCGGGATCCAGCGCTGCTCCACCCAGGTGCCGGGGCCGGTCTTGCCCACGTAGACCCGGCTGCCGGCCAGCTCGCCGAGCGGCCCGAGCGACACGCCCTTCAGGCCGGTCGGGTCCCCCACCGCGTTGGTGACGGTGGCGCGGGTGAAGAAGTAGTTGATGAGCCGGAGCTGCTGGGGCGCGGCGTCGTGCTCGCGCGCCTCGGCGTCGTACCACTCGGGGAAGTAGACGCCCGGCACGGCGGGCGTCTGGGCCCGGGCTGCGGGCGGCGCCAGCAGCAGGGCGACGAGCAGCGCGCCGAGGGGGCGGGGCGAGGCGGGCATGGCGGACCTCCGGAGGCGGTGACGGCTCGGGTGGCGGGAGGAGGGCCGGCGGCGGGGCGGCGGCCGCCGGCCCGGCGGCGGCTAGGGGAGGCGGTAGGTCTGGACCGCGTTGCCGGTGAAGGCCGCGCCGTTCAGCGTCACCGTGGCGGCGCCCACCGCGCCGTTGGCGCAGCGGTGGCCGGTGGCCTGGCCGCCGAAGTAGAGCTCCATCCGCAGGGTCTTGCCGTCGGCCGAGAAGGCGGCGCGCCCCTCCTGCGAGAAGCCGGTGTAGGTCACCGTGACGTCGAAGCAGGTGGCGTTGCCGGCCACGTTCTCCAGGAGCACGGTGGTGGAGGAGAAGAGGAGCGGCGAGCCGGACGCGGTGGTCCGGTCGCAGGTGCCGGTGCTGCCGACGGTGGGGGCGCCGTTCAGCGTGCCGAGCTGCGAGGTGACGTGCCAGGTGCCGGCGGCCACCGCGATGGCGACCGACTTGTAGCACTGGGTCGACGCGCCGAAGTTGACGTCCTGGCTGAAGCCGTTCGGGGAGGCGGGGATGTCGGCGCCGGTCATCGTCATGGTCTTGCCGTCGAGGTAGGCGGCGATGGCGGAGGCGCTGCTCAGGGTGGGCGGCGGGGTGGTGGTGCTGGAGCCGCCGCAGGCGGCCAGGGTGAGGGCGGCGACGGCGACGGCGAGGGACGCGGCGGTGGTGCGCTTCGGCATGGCGGGCTCCTGTGGGTGGTGCGGTGCGCTGCGGGGTGGCGGTCGGCTGCAGGCTCGTTCACGTCGGGTGCGTGTTGGCTCAGGGCTCCGGGGCGCGGGGCGCGCCGCCCGGCTCGCCGGCCAGGGCGCCCCGGGGGCGGAGGTGGAGGATGGCCAGGGTGAGGAGGGACGAGCCCGCCACCACCGCGGCCATGGCGTGGGAGAGCGGCCGGGCGCCGCCGGCGGCCAGGGCGGCCACCAGGGTGGGCGTGCCGGCGGCCAGCAGCGCGCCCACGTGGTAGACGAGGCCCACCGCGCGGGCCCGCACGGTGGCCGGGAAGAGCGAGGTGAGGAGCAGCGGGGTCACCCCGGAGATGCCGGCGCCGGTGGCCCCGGCCAGGAAGGCGCCGGCGGCCAGCGCCCCGGGGACGGCGCCCACGTAGAGCGGCAGCGCCGGCAGCAGCGCCAGGATGGGCACGGTGAGCGCCAGGACCACGCCCTTCCTGGCCGCCAGCGCGCCCCAGGCGACGGCCCCCACCATCATCCCCAGGTTGAAGACGATGACCAGGCGCGCCACGCCGGCCGCGTCGAACCCCAGCTCGGTGGTGAGGAGCGCCGGCCACAGGCCGGTCAGCCCGTAGTAGATCCCGAAGCTGGCGGCCCACAGCAGGCTGGCCCAGACCAGCTTGCCGAGCACGCCCGGCGCCAGCAGCTCGCGCGGGCTGCTGCGGGGCGCGGCGGCCCGCTCGGCCTTCCAGTCCGGGCTCTCCGGCACCCACAGCCGGATGGGGAGCACCAGCAGCGCCGGCAGCGCGGCCACGATGAAGAGGGCGCGCCAGCCGTGGCCCGGCGCGATGGCGCCGAAGGCCAGCGCGGCCAGGATGTAGCCGATGGCCCAGCTCCCCTGCAGCACGCCGGAGGCGATGCCGCGGCTCCGCCTCGGCCAGTTCTCCATGGCCAGGGTGGCGCCGCTGGTCCACTCGGCCCCCATGCCGAAGCCGAAGAGGGTGCGGAAGACCAGCACCCAGGCGAAGGTGGGCGCGAAGGCCACCGCCCCGTCGCAGAGCGCGAACCAGACGATGGAGATCATGAGCGGCAGCTTCCGGCCCCAGCGGTCGGCCGCCCACCCGGCCACCACCCCGCCGCCGAGGCGGAAGAGCAGCGTCAGCGTGATGCTGCCCGCCGTGGCCACCCAGCTGACGCCGAACTCCGCCGCGATGGCCGGCATGGCCAGCAGGAAGATGGTGAAGTCGAAGCCGTCGAGCACCCAGCCGGCCCAGGCGGCCAGGAAGGAGATCCACTGCGGGCGGGTGGGCTCGCGCCACCAGGGTCCCGTCGCGTCGCTCACGGGGTCTCCTCGGCCGCCAGGCGGCGCAGGTCGGCCTTCTGGATCTTGCCCGCCGCGGTGAGCGGCATGGCGGCCAGCACGGTGACGCGCCGGGGGACCTTGTAGCGGGCCAGCCGGCCGCGCAGGTGGGCCAGCAGCGCCTCGCCGTCGGGCGCCTCGCCCTGGCGGGCCACCACGAAGGCGTGCCCCACCTCGCCCCAGCGCGGATCCGGCGCCCCCACCACCGCGGCCAGCGCCACCGCCGGGTGGGCCAGCAGCGCCGTCTCGATCTCCAGCGGGTAGACGTTCTCGCCGCCGGAGATGAACATGTCCTTCCGGCGGCCGGCCACGGTGAAGAAGCCCTCGGCGTCGCGCCGCGCCAGGTCGCCGGTGTGCAGCCAGCCCTGCGGGTCGGCGGCGGGGCCCCCGCCCGCGCCCACGTCCTCGTAGCCGGCGCAGCAGGCGGGCCCGCGCAGCCAGAGCTCGCCCACCTCGTCCACCCCGACCTCCCGCCCGGCCTCGTCGACCAGCCGGGCCTCCACGAACTGGTTGGGCCGCCCCACCGTGCCGGCCTTGCGGGCCGCGTCGGTCGGCTCCATGGAGAAGACCCCCGGGCCGAACTCGGTCATGCCGAACCCCTGCTTGAAGGGGACGCGGTGCACCCGCTGCCAGGCCTCCCGCAGCGGCGCCGGGAGCGGCGCCCCGCCGGAGGTGAGGACGCGCAGGCGGGAGAGGTCGGCCCCTGCGAACCCCGGGGCCTCCAGGAGCTGCTGGTACTGGGTGGGCACGGCGAAGAAGACGGTCACGGCCTCCTCGGCCAGCAGCCGGAGCGCCTGCGCCGCGTCCCAGCGGCGCATCAGCACGACCCGCCCGCCCAGGGCGAAGAGCGGGACGGTGTACACGAACAGGCCGCCGGTGTGGAACATGGGCGTGTGGGTGATGGTGACGTCGCCCGGGCGCAGCTCGTGGATGGCGGTGGTGAAGGTGTTCCAGGCCACCTGGCGGTAGGTGATGCGGGCCGCCCTGGGCAGGCCGGTGGTGCCGCCGGTGAGGAGGAGGCAGAGCACGTCCTCCTCCCGGAAGTCCGGGTTGGAGATCGGCGCCGCCGGCGAGGCGTCCAGGGCCGCCTGGTAGTCCTGCGAGCCGGGCAGGCCCGGGCCGTCGAGGTGGAGCAGCCGGGCGCCCGGCGCGGCGGCCCGCCCCCCCTCCACGAGGAGCGGGGCCAGCTCGCCCGAGTAGAGCAGCGCGGTCGGGGCGGTGCGGTCGATCAGCCCGACCAGCTCGGCCGGGTGGAGGCGCCAGTTGTAGGGCACCAGCACCGCGCCGAGCTTGGCGCAGGCGAAGAGCGCGTCCAGCACCTCGACGCCGTTGTGGGCCAGCACGCCCACCCGGGCCCCGCGCCCCACCCCGGCCCGGTCCCGCAGCCAGGCGGCCAGCCGGTTGGCCCGCGCCTCCAGGGCGGCGTAGGTGAAGCGGCCGGCCGCGCCGCGCGCCACGTCGACCACGGCTACCCGCTCCGGCCAGTAGAGCGCCCCGCGCGCCGTCCAGTCGCCGAAGTACACGGGCGCCCCCTTCAGGCCGTCCAGCGGAAGAGCGCCGTCGCCATGGCCAGCCCGCCGCCGCTGGCGCACAGCGCCACCAGGTCGCCCGGGTGGACCCGCCCGGTCTTGACCGCGTCGTCGAGGGTCATGGGGATGCAGGCGCTGCCGGTGTAGCCCCACTTGTCCATGGTCCAGTGGGTCTTGCGCATGGGCTGCCCCAGCGCGGCCATGGTGGCCTCGATGGTGCGCAGGTTGAGCTGGGTGAAGACGAAGAGGGCCACGTCGTCGACGTGCAGGTCGGCCCGGGACAGCACGGCGCGGAGCTGCACCGGCCAGCGCTCGGTGTTGAAGGTGGCCGGGAACTTCCGGACGAAGCGGACGGCGGGCGGCCCCTCGGCGGCCAGGCGCGTCGCGGTGGCCGGGTGGAGCGTGCCGCCGGTGTAGATGCCCAGCGCGTCGTGGTACTCGCCGTGCGCCTCGAGGCGGGCGCCCAGGAAGCCGGGCGCCTCGCCGGCCCCCAGCACCACCGCGCCGGCGCCGTCGGCGAAGAGGGTGCAGGTCTTCTTGTCGGTCCAGTCGACGAAGCGGGTCATGCCGTAGGCGCCCACCACCAGCACGTGCTGGTAGGCGTCGTCGGCGGCGATGGTCTTGGCGGCCACGTCGAGGGCGGTGACGAAGCCGGCGCAGGCGGCGTTGAGGTCGTAGGTGCCGGCCCGCAGCGCCCCCAGCTTGTGCTGCAGCACGGTGGCGGTGGCCGGGCTCGGCTGGTCGGGCGTGTCGGTGGCCACGACGACGAGGTCCAGGTCCGCCGCGGTGAGGCCGGCCCGGTCCAGCGCGTCGCGCGCCGCCTCCAGGCACAGGTCGCTGGTGGCCTGATCGTCGGCCATGACGTGGCGCTCCAGGATGCCCACGTTGTCCCGCAGCCACTGGTCCACCGGCTGGCCCAGCCGCGCCTCCAGCTCGGCGTTGGTGACCACGCGCTCCGGGACGTAGCGCCCGGTCGAGAGGATGCGCGCCCGCCTCACGCCGTCCTCCGCCGGGCGCGGCGCGGCGCGGGGCCGGGCCGGCCGCCCCCCGCCGGCGCGGCCATGCCGTGCCGCACCAGCTCCACCGCGGCGTCCAGCACCGCCGCCATGTCCCGCTTCCGCCCCCACAGCACGTAGCGCATGCCCAGGAAGTCGGTGATGCCCATGAGCGCGTAGGCCAGCACCTCCGGGTCGAGGCGGCGCACCTGGCCGCTGCGCTGGGCGGCGGCCAGCGCCCTGGCGTAGGGCGCGGCGAACGACCGGTAGTAGCGGCGGAAGCAGGCCTCGTCGACGAACTCCGACTGGCGCACCACCCGGTAGAGCAGCCGGTGACGGGCGGTGAAGGCGAAGAAGGCGCGGAAGCCCTCGCGCTCCACCTCGAGGCGGTCGGTCCGCCCGGCGATGGCCCGGGCCAGCTCGGCGCGCAGCCGCGCCCCCAGGCCGTCCACCACCTCCACCAGCAGGGCCTGCTTGTCGGGGAAGTAGACGTAGAAGGTGCCCAGCGCCACCCCGGCCTGCTGCGTGATGTCGGAGATGGAGGCGCGCTCGAAGCCCTTCCGGCCGAAGACCGCCTCGGCCGCCTCGACCAGCCTCTGGCGGGTGCGCTGGCCGCGGGCCGTGGCGGGGCGTGGAGTTGAATTATGATTCATGTTTCATATAAGGCTGGACCGGACGCCGGCGGGATGTCAATGCCCGGCCCAAGAAGGAGCACCCCATGGAGTTAGGCGACCTGAAGGTGATCGTGACCGGCGGCGCGCAGGGGATGGGGGCGCACTTCGCGCGCCGCCTCCTGGAGGCCGGCGCCCGGGTGGCGGTGGGCGACGTCAACGAGGCGGGCCTGGCCGCGCTGCCGGCCGGCATCGAGCGGCGGCGCCTCGACGTGGCCGACGAGGCCGAGGTGGCGGCCTTCGTGGCCTGGGCGGCCCGGGCGCTGGGCGGGCTCAACGCGCTGGTCAACAACGCGGGGATCATCCGCGACGGCCTGCTGGTGAAGCGCGACCGCCAGAGCGGCGCGATCACGACCCTGCCGCGGAGGGACTGGGACGCGGTCATCGGCGTCAACCTGACCGGCGCCACCCTGATGGCCCGGGAGGTGGTGGCCACCATGGCCCGGGCCGGCACCCGGCCCGGCGTGCTGGTCAACATCTCGTCGGTGTCCCGCCACGGCAACCGCGGCCAGTCCAACTACGTGGCCGCCAAGGCGGCGCTGGCCGCCAACACCGTGACCTGGGCGCGCGAGTTCGCCGCCTTCGGCGTCCGCGTGGGCGCCGTGGCGCCCGGCATGGTGGAGACCCCCATGACCCAGGGCATGAACCAGAAGGCCCGCGACGCCCTGGTGGCCGCCATCCCGGTCGGGCGCATCGGCCTGCCCGAGGACATCTGGCGCGCCGTCCGGTTCGTGCTGGAGTGCGACTACTTCGACGGCCGCTGCGTCGACGTGGACGGCGGCCTGGTCATGTAGGGGCGCCTCAGTACGTCAGCAGGGCGTGGACGTTCCCGGCGCCGAGCCGGGCGGCCCCGCCGAGGAAGGCGAGCTCCGCCAGGAAGGAGTAGCTGATGAGCTGGGCGTGCTGCCGGCGCAGCAGCCGGCCCACCGCTTCGGCCGTGCCGCCGGTGGCCAGCACGTCGTCCACCACCAGCACCCGGTCGCCGGGCTGGAAGGCGTCCTCGTGGAGCTCCAGCACCGCCTCGCCGTACTCGAGCGCGTAGGCCTCGCGGATGGTGCGCCAGGGGAGCTTGCCCGGCTTGCGCACGATGGTCAGGCCGGCGCCCAGCGCGTAGGCGAGCGGGGCCGCGAAGCAGAAGCCGCGCGACTCGATGCCCACCACCTTGGCGATGTGCTCCCCCCGCCAGCGCTGCACCAGGGCGTCGATGACCTGGCGGAAGAGCGGCCCGTCGGAGAGGACCGGGGTGATGTCCTTGAAGACGATGCCCGGCTTGGGGAAGTCGGGGACGTCGCGGATGGCGGCGCGGACGGCGTCGAGCATGGTGGCTTCTCCTATCACGGCAGGAACAGCAGCGGGTTCCTCGGCCGCGTCCCCTGGCGGACCTCGAAGTGGAGGTGCGGGCCGCTGGTCCGTCCGGTCTGGCCCACCCGCGCGATGGGCTCGCCCTTGCGGACCTCCCGCCCCTCCTGGACCAGGAGCTGGCTGCAGTGGGCGTAGACCGTCACCAGGCCGTCGGCGTGGCGCAGGATGACGATGTCGCCGTAGCCCGCCTGCTCGCCGGCGAAGATGACGGTGCCGGCGGCGGCGGCGCCGATGACCGTCCCCTCCGGCGCGGCGAGATCGATGCCGTCGTGGCGGCGCCCCGAGCGGACGCCGTAGCGGCCGTACAGCACGCCCTGGAGCGGCCAGGCCAGCGGCGCGCCCGGCCGGGCAGGCGGCGCCGCCGGGGCCGGC
>JAJYAW010000077.1 GCA_021779335.1 Myxococcales bacterium
CACCGCCGCCAGGAGCGCCTCCGGATCGCGCGGCGCCAGCTCCAGCGCCGCCTCGGCGCGGGCCAGCGCCCCGGCCACGTCGCCCCGGGCCAGCGCCAGCCGCGCCAGGCCGAGCAGCGGCCGGACGGTGGCGAGCTGCAGGTTCTGGGTCTCGTGGACCAGCGCGCGGCACCGCTCGAAGTCCTCGGCCGCCTTCTCCGGGCGCCCCATGGCCTCGTTGAGCTCGCCGCGCCGCAGGTGGAAGGCGGCGGAGGGGCGGACGCGCCCGCCCCAGGCGTCGAGCAGCGCCAGCGCGTCGCGCGGCGCCCCGCGGTGGAGGCCGTCGGCCACCAGCGCGATCAGCTCGCCCCCGAAGTGGGCCGCCAGGAGCCGCTCCGGGTGGAGCCGGATGACGGCGATGGCGTCCCCGGCGGCGCGCCACCAGAGGCCGCGGTCGCCCCAGAAGCGGGCCTGCTCCAGCCGCTTGAAGTGCGAGTAGAGATCCTCCGGATCCGCGGCCAGCAGCCGCTCCAGGATGGCGACGTCGCGCGACCGCTTGTCCTTGGCGGCGGCGCGGGCCCGCACGTAGCCCAGGTGGTCCACCCAGCCCCCCAGGTGGACCTGCCGGAGGCCGGTGCGCCCCAGGAAGGCGCGCACCCCCTCGCCGGCGTCCTCGTGGATGGCGTGGCGGTAGCGGATGAGGTGGTCGCGCCGGAACATGCGCAGCAGCCGCGCCTCGCGCAGGTGGCCGTGGGGCAGCCGGTTGCGCATGAGCACCGTGCCGGCGCCGGCGGCGGGGTCGTCGAGGAGCGCGCGCGCCGCCGCCACCAGCCCCGGCGAGACGAGCTCGTCGGCGTCGAGCACCAGCACCCAGTCGCCGGTGGCCGCCTCCAGCGAGACGTTGCGGGCCGCGGCGAAGTCGCCCGTCCACTCCCGGTGGATGACGGTGGCCCCGGCCTCGGCCAGGAGCCGGGGGGTGCGGTCGGTGGAGCCGGTGTCGACCGCCACCAGCTCGTCCCACAGGCCGCGGGCGTGCGCGAGGAAGCGCGGCAGCAGCGCCTCCTCGTCCCTCAGGATCATGCAGAGCGACAGCCGGGCGGCCATGTGGCCCCGAAGAAACCACGGGGCCGGGCCGGTGTCGACCTCGGGGAGGGCCTTCCCGCGGAGCGCCTTCCTCGTGCGCGCCGCCCGGTCCGGTGGCAGGATGCGGACCCATGCCCCGCCGCCCCGCCCGCGCCACCAGGCCCGTCACCAAGCACGTCACCAGGCCGGTCACCAAGCACGTCACCAGGCCCGCTGCCGGGCCAGCCGCCCGGCGCGCCCGCCCGGCCGGGAAGGCCACCGCCAGGCCGCCCGAGGCGGCCCTGGACCGCTTCCTCCGCTACGTCCGCATCGACACCCAGTCGGCCGAGGACGCCCCCACGGTGCCCAGCACCGCCCGGCAGCTCGAGCTGGCCCGGCTGCTGGCCGCCGAGCTCGAGGCGCTCGGCGTGCCGCGGGTCCGGCTCGACGCCCACGGCTACGTCATGGCCGCCATCCCCGAGAACCTCCCGCCCGGCCACCCGGCCCGCGGGAAGGTGGCCCGGGTCGGCCTGGTGGCCCACCTCGACACCTCCCCCTCCGCCTCCGGCGCCAACGTGAGACCGCAGGTCCTCACCTACCGCGGCGGCGACCTCGTCCTCCCCGGCGCCCCCTCGGTGGTGATCCGCGCCGCCGAGAACCCGGCCCTGGCGGCCGAGATCGGCCGGACCATCGTCACCTCCGACGGCACCACGCTGCTGGGGGCCGACGACAAGGCCGGCATCGCCGTCATCATGGCGCTGGTCGAGGAGCTCATGCGACCGGGGGCGCCGCTCCACGGGCCGGTCCGCGTCGCCTTCACGCCCGACGAGGAGGTGGGCAAGGGGACCAGCCACTTCGACCTGAAGCGCTTCGACGCCGACGTGGCCTACACCGTCGACGGCGACGGCACCGGCGAGCTCAACGACGAGACCTTCAGCGCCGACGGCGCCACCGTCACGGTCCACGGCCGGAACATCCACCCGGGGCAGGCCAAGGGGATCATGGTCAACGCGCTCAAGGCGCTGGCCGACGTCATCGTGCGGCTCCCCCGCGAGCTCTCCCCGGAGGCCACCGAGGGGCACCAGCCCTTCATCCACCCGCACGGCGCCTCGGGCGAGGAGGCGCACGCCTCCCTCAAGCTCCTGCTGCGCGACTTCGACACGGCCGGGCTGGCCAGGCAGCGCGCCCTGCTGGAGCGGATCCTGGAGGAGGTGCGCCCCCTCCACCCCGGCGCCCGGCTCGAGCTCGCCGTCACCGAGTCCTACCGGAACATGAAGGCCGGCCTGGCGCGCGAGCCGCGCGTCACCCAGGCGCTGGAGACGGCCACCCGGCGCGCCGGCGTCGAGCCGCGCTGGGTCCCCATCCGCGGCGGCACCGACGGCTCGCGCCTGACGGCCATGGGGCTGCCCACGCCCAACCTCTTCGCCGGCGGTCACAACTTCCACGGGCCGACCGAGTGGCTCTCGGCGCACGGCCTGGAGACCTCGCTCGCCACCGTCCGCCAGCTGCTGCAGGTCTGGGTGGAGCTGAGCGCGCCGTAGCGCCGGGCGCGCCACCGGCCATGCTCCCGCTCCTGCTCGCGCTGCTCGCCGTGGCGCCGACCGGCCAGCCGCCCCTGCCGCAGCGCGCCTCGCTCTGCCGCCCCACCAGCGCCCAGCGCTGCTCGCCGGAGGGGTGCCAGGACGCCGGCGAGGGGCTCCACGCCGAGCAGTTCGAGCTCGACGTGGCGGCCGGCACGCTGGGGGCCTGCCTCTACACCGACTGCTACACGGGGCCGGCGCGCCTGGTCCGGGAGCAGGCCACCCCCTGGGTCGTGACGGCGTTCGGCCTGATCCGCTCGGCGCGGCCGGCGGAGGGCGTGACGCCCCCGGGGAGCGCCCCCTTCCCGCTCCTGCTCACGGTGGACCTCCGGACGGGCCGCTTCAGCGCCACCTGGTCGATCTCGCCGGCCGGGCAGCAGGTCGACTTCGGAGCCTGCCAGCTGCGCGCGCGCTGAGCCACCGTCACGGCCCCCGGCCGCAGGTCCGGTATCATCCGTTCGTGAGCGCGAGCGTCGACCACTTCGAGCAGGCCACCCTCCGGGAGGCGGCGGCCATGTCCTCGGAGCAGCGGGTCCTGCGCGCGGTCCCTCACGCCCTCATCGGCGCCGGCGCGATGGCCGCGCACGGCGTCATCCGCTCCACCGACGATCTCGACCTGCTCGTCACCGACCGGGCCGTGCTGGCCGCCGGCTTCTGGGACGAGCTGGCGCGGCAGGGCTTCACGGTCGAGGTCCGCGCGGGCGACGACGCCGACCCGCTGGCGGGCGTCGTGCGCGTGGCGCGGCTCCCGGCGAGGGCGCTGGACGTCGTGGTGGGGCGGAGCGCCCGGCTGCCGACCGAGGCCCGGGAGGCCTGGGGCGCCCTGGGCCGCCTCCCTCCCCGCGGCCGCTGAGCGGGCCGGCCGGGCGCGAGGGGCTGGGGGTCCGACGGCGCCCGTCGAGGAGCCTGGAGTGCTGACGGCCTCAGCGCCGCCGCCTGGGAGGCCGACGCGCCCCGCCCAGCCGCCCCGCGGCGCTGGCCCCCGCCGTGGCCCCGCTGCCGAGGACGCCCTTGGCGCCCACGGCGCTCGTCGGCAGCCCGAGCCCCCGCCCCTTGAGCGCGTGGAGCCGGTCGCGCAGCCCGGCCGCCTTCTCGAAGTCGAGCGCCTCGGCGGCCGCCTTCATCTCCGCCTCCAGCGCCGCCACCATGGCCGGGAGCTCCTCAGGCCGGTACTCGGCCCCTTCCTCCTTGGCGAGCGGGACGTCGAGGTAGTCGCCGGCCGCCGGCCCGAGGTCGGTGAAGGAGCGGGTCGTCGACTGGGGCGTGACGCCGTGCTCGGCGTTCCAGGCCCGCTGCTTCTCGCGCCGCCGGTCGGTCTCCTCGATGGCCTTCCGCATCGAGTCGGTGACGTGGTCGGCGTAGAGGATGACCCGCCCCTTCACGTTGCGGGCGGCCCGGCCGATGGTCTGGATGAGCGAGACCGAGGAGCGCAGGAAGCCCTCCTTGTCGGCGTCCAGCACCGCCACCAGCGAGACCTCCGGGATGTCGAGCCCCTCGCGGAGCAGGTTGATGCCGATGAGGACGTCGAACTCGCCGCGGCGGAGATCGCGGATGAGGGCGCTCCGCTCCAGCGTCTCCACGTCGGCGTGGAGGTAGCGGCACCTCACCCCCACGTCGGTGAAGTACTCGGTGAGGTCCTCCGCCATCCGCTTGGTGAGCGTGGTCACCAGCACCCGCTCCCCCGCCTCGGCGCGCAGCCGCACCTCGCCGAGGAGGTCGTCCACCTGCGTGCCGACCGGCCGGACCTCCACCTCCGGATCGACCAGGCCGGTGGGGCGGATGATCTGCTCCACCACCACGCCCTGGGCCCGGCTCAGCTCGTACTCGGCCGGCGTGGCCGAGACGTAGATGGTCTGGCCGCACAGCGCCTGGAACTCCTCGAACTTGAGCGGCCGGTTGTCGAGCGCCGAGGGGAGCCGGAAGCCGAACTCGACGAGCGTCTCCTTGCGGGAGCGGTCCCCCTTGTACATGGACCCGATCTGGCTGACGGTCTGGTGCGACTCGTCGATGACCACCAGGAAGTCCTTGGGGAAGTAGTCGAGCAGGCAGGGGGGCGGATCGCCCGCCTTGCGGCCGGAGAGCCAGCGCGAGTAGTTCTCGATGCCGGTGCAGAACCCCATCTGCTCCAGCATCTCCAGGTCGAAGATGGTCCGCTGCTCGAGCCGCTGCGCCTCGACGAGCTTGTTCTGGGCCTTGAGCTGCTGCAGCCGGTCCAGCAGCTCGCCGCGGATGCCGTCGATGGCCCGCTGGCGCGTCTCCGGGGCCGAGACGTAGTGCGAGTTGGGGAAGATGGCCGCCTTGTCGAGCTCGGCCAGCGCCACGCCCCGCAGCGGGTCGAACTCCTGGAGCCGCTCCACCACGTCGCCGAAGAACTCGATGCGGATGGCGCGCTCCTCCTCGTAGGGCGGGAAGACCTCCACCGTGTCGCCGCGGACGCGGAAGGTGCCGCGGTGGAAGTCGAGGTCGTTCCGCTCGTACTGGATGTCGATGAGGGAGCGCAGGAAGCGGTCGCGCGGGAACTCCTGCCCCTTCTCGAGCTGCTGCAGGAGGCCGTAGTAGGCCTCGGCGGTGCCCAGGCCGTAGATGCAGGAGACCGAGGCCACGATGAGCACGTCGTTGCGGGTGAGCAGCGCGTGCGTGGCCGCGTGGCGCATCCGGTCGATCTCGTCGTTGATGGACGAGTCCTTCTCGATGTAGGTGTCGCTCGACGGGACGTAGGCCTCCGGCTGGTAGTAGTCGTAGTAGCTGACGAAGTAGTGGACCGCCGCCGTGGGGAAGAGCTGCTTGAACTCCCCGTAGAGCTGGGCCGCCAGCGTCTTGTTGTGGGCGATGACCAGGGTGGCCCGCTTCAGCCGCGAGACCACGTTGGCGACCGTGAAGGTCTTGCCCGAGCCGGTCACGCCGAGCAGCACCTGGGCGGGGTCGCCGCGCGCGAGGCCGGCCACCAGCTCCTCGATGGCGCGGGGCTGGTCCCCGGTGGGGGCGAACTCGCTCTGGAGGTCGAAGGGCACGGATCGGGAACCTACCTCCCGCCTCCGACGGGCGCGCGGCCCCGGGCGGGCCCGGCGGCGCGGGCTAGCGACTGGCCCTCGCCCCGAGGGCCGCCACCTCGCGCTGGAGCGCCGCGAAGCGGGGGTCGCCGTGGAGCGGCTCCAGGAAGGGCCACCAGCCGAGCCGGACCAGCATGGCCTGGCGCCGCGCCGCCAGCGCCTTCCCCAGCCACGCGAAGGCCTCGTCGCGCCGGCCCGTGAACGCCAGCAGGGAGGCCGCCTCGAACTCGTTGGCGGCCCCGGAGCCGGCCAGGTAGGCGTCGGTCGCCGCCCGGGCCCGCTCGGCGTGGCCGAGCGCCTGCTCCGCGGCCGCCTCGGTCCAGCGGTCGGTGCCCGCCTCGTCGTGCAGCTGCGCCACCATCGCCAGCGCCTCCTGGCCCCGCCCCTGGAGGACGAGCACCTGCGCCAGGGAGGCCCGGACCGACGTGCCACCGGGCAGCACCTCGAGCTGCCGCCGGTAGGCCGCCTCGGCCCTGCCGAGGTCGCCGGCCGCCAGGTGGGTGGTCCCGAGCAGGCTCCACCAGCTGGCGAGGGGATCGAGCGCCGTGGCGGCGCGCGCCTCCCGCACCGCCTCCCGGTACTGGCCGGCCGCCAGGAGGAGGCGGGCGTAGCGCCCGCGGGTGGCCGGATCGTTCGGGTCGAGGGCGCGGGCCCGCGCCACGTCGGCGCGGGCGCCCGCCAGGTCGAAGTCCAGCTCGCCGCGGAGGAGGCCGCGGACCGACCAGCCATCGGGCAGCGCGGGATCCAGGGCCACGGCCCGCTCGGCCGCCGCCAGCGCCTGGCGCCGCAGCGCCGCCTCCGCCTCGGGGCTCGTGACCTCGCCGCTGGCCCGAGCCTCCCGGGACCAGGTTGCCTGCGCCCGCGCCAGGCTCGACCAGGCCGGCGCGAACTCCGGGTCGATGGCCACCGCCCGCGCCAGGAGCGCCGCCGCCCTGCGGGCGCCGCCCGGCTGGAGCTGCCGGAGCTCCTCCTTGCCAGCCAGGTACAGCGTGTAGGCCTCCGGCCTGGGCGGCGGGCGCTCCCGCGCCCTGGAGCCGTCCTTCCGCACGAGCTTCACGTCGAGCGCCTGGACCACCGCGGAGGCGATCTCCTCCTGCACGTCGAAGGCGTCGGTGGGTTCCCGCTCGAAGGTGCGCGTCCAGACCCGGAACCCGTCCGCCACGTTGACGATCTCGGCGGTCACCCGGATCTTGGTCGCCGACCGCCGGACGCTCCCCTCCAGCACCGCCGCGACCCCGAGCGTCCGCCCGATCTCGGCGAGCGGCAGCCCCTTCCCCTGGAGCACCGCCGCCGAGTACCGCCCCGCCACCCGCAGCCCGGCCACCGCCCCCAGCGCCCCCTGGACCTCGTCGGCCAGCCCCGCCGCGAAGAGCCCCTGGTCCTTCCCCGGGCTCAGGTCGTCGAACGGCAGCACCGCGATGGACGGCGGCGTCCGGCTCGCCGCCCTCCAGGCCACCCGGCCCACCACCACCGCGAGGGCGAGCGCCACCGCCAGCGCGCCGGCGCCCAGCAGCGCCCGCCGGCGCCGCATGGACATCGGCCGCCGCACCGTGGGCGTGCTCGTCGAGGAGGTGGGCGACCGGTCGAGCTCGCCCTGGAACGCCTCCAGCGCCTCCAGCACCTCCCCGGCGTCCCGCGGCCGCTCCACCGGGTCCTGCGCCAGCATCCGGGCCACCAGCGCCCCCAGCGCCGGCGCCCCGGCCACCTCCACCTCCGGCACGGGGTGCGCCCTGGTCCCCCCGTCCTCCGGCACCGGGTGCTCCCCCGCCAGCATCCGGAACAGCATCACCCCCAGCGAGAAGACGTCCGTCCGCTCGTCCTCGGGCGCGCCGCGCCACTGCTCCGGCGCCACGTAGTTCGGCGTCCCCCCCGCCACCCGCCGCCGCCCGAACACGTGCGCCAGCCCCATGTCCAGCAGCTTCACCTGCCCGTCGTGGCACAGGTACACGTTCCGCGGCGACAGATCCCGGTGCACCACCCCGTGCGCGTGCGCGTGCCCCAGCCCACGCGCCACCTCCACCGCGATCCGCACCGCCTCCGGCACCGGCACCGGCCCCAGCGACAGCCGCTGCGACAGCGTCTGCCCTCGCAGCAGCTCCATCGACAGCCACGGCCCCTGCTCACCCCGCCCCGCGTCGTGCAGCCCCACGATGTTCGGATGCGCCAGCCTCGCCAGCGCGTCCGCCTCCCGCTGCAGGCTCTCGAACGCCTCGTCCACCCGCCGCCCCGGCAGCACCGCCTTGAACGCCACCAGCCGATCCGTGGCCCGGTCCCGCGCCTCGTACACCACCCCGAACCCGCCGCGCCCCAGCTCCCGCACCAGCTCGAACCGCCCCACCACCGCGCCAGGACGCAGCACCTGGTCCCAGCCGCTGGCCGCGCCTCCGGCCGGCACGCCGACGCCCACCACCTCGCGGACCAGCGCCGACAGGCGGGTCGGGAGCGAGGTCGGAGCCTCATCGGCGGGCGGGCGCTGGCGGTCCTGGCTGGTCACGGTCGGCGGTCGGGGCGGGCGCGGAGCATAGCAGCCCCGCCGCCGCGCCCGGCGCAGCTCGCGGCACGGCGTCCCCTCCGCCTCCAGATGCCCCCGACCCGCGCCCCGCTACCGCGCCCCCGCGCCGATGGACTCCACGCCCCGCTGCAGGGCGAGGAAGCGAGGATCGCCGCGCAGGGACCGGAGGCAGGGGTCCCAGGCGAGGTGGGTGAACATGGTCGCCTGGCGCCTCGCCAGGGCCCGGTCGAGCAGGTCGAACGCCTCTGCCCGCCGGCCCAAGCAGGCGAGCATGGTGGCCGCGGTGAACTGGTCGGACCGGCCGAAGCGGGCCAGGTAGGCCGCCGCGGCCGCCGCGGCGAGCTTCGGGTGGCCGAGCCGGTGCTCCGCCACCGCCTCGGTCCAGAGCCGGTACTCGTCCGGGAGCGCGGCCACCAGCGCCAGCGCCTCGGCGGGCCGCCCCCGCTCGATGACCGTGGCCGCGAGCGGGGCGCGGATCAGCGTCCCGGCCGGGATCACCTCCAGCTGGCGCCGGTAGGCCTCCTCGGCCTTGGCGGGCTCGCCCGCGCCCACGTAGGCGGTGCCCAGCGAGGTCCACCAGCTGGCCAGCGGATCGAGCTCGGTGGCCAGGCGCGCCTCCCGGATGGCCTCCTGGTGCTGGCTCGTCGCCGAGAGCAGGTAGGAGTACCTGGCGTGGACGGACGGATCGTTCGGGTTGAGGAGGAGCGCCCGCTCCTCGTCGGCCCGCGCGCCCTTCAGATCGTAGGCGACGCTGGCCCGCACCAGCCCGCGCACCGACCAGCCGTCGGCGAGACCCGGGTCGAGGGACACCGCCCGCTCGGCGGCCGCCATGGCCCGCGCCCGGTCCACCGGCTTCCCGGGCGGCTGCTCGGCGTCCTCCGCCACCATCAGGATGGCCCGGGCCAGCGCGGCCCAGGCCGGCGCGAACGCGGGATCGATCGAAACCGACCGTTCGAGCAGGTCCATCGCTCGCACGTAGCCGCCCGGCCGGAACAGCCGGAGCTCCTCCTTGCCAGCCAGGTACAGCGTGTAGGCCTCCGGCCTGGGCGGCGGGCGCTCCCGCACCTTGGAGCCGTCGTTCCGGACGAGCTTCACGTCCAGGGCCTGCACCACCGCCACGGCGATCTCCTCCTGGACCTGGAAGGCGTCGGTCAGCTCCCGCTCGAAGGTCCGGCCCCAGAGCCGCAGCCCATCGGACACGTTGACCACCTCGGCGACCACCTTGAGCCGGTTCCCCTGCCGCCGGACGCTCCCCTCCAGCACCGCCGCGACCCCGAGCGTCCGCCCGATCTCGACGAGCGGCAGCCCCTTCCCCTGGAGCGCGACCGCGGAGAGCCGCCCCGGCACCCGCAGCCCGGCCACCGCCCCCAGCGCCCCCTGGACCTCGTCGGCCAGCCCCGCCGCGAAGAGCCCCTGGTCCTTCCCCGGGCTCAGGTCGTCGAACGGCAGCACCGCGATGGACGGCGGCGTC
>JAJYAW010000078.1 GCA_021779335.1 Myxococcales bacterium
GCCGCGCCCTCGACCGCCGGCCGCAGCGCCGTCCGCTCCACCGGTCCGGCGGGCGCCGCCTCCCCCTCCGGCCAGAGCCGGCGCATCAGGCGCCGCAGGTCCAGGTCCTCCGGCGAGCGCGCCAGCCTCAGCAGCGCCGCCGACAGGCTCGCGCCGAGCGCCCCGGCGGTGCCGGTGCGGTCCGCCGGGTCCCTGGCCAGCGCCCCCAGGATCGCCGCGTCGAGCTCGGGCGGCACCGCCTCGTTCCAGGCGGACGGCGGCGAGCAGGGCTCGGCGGAGAGCAGCGCCGCCAGCGTGGCCGCGTCGGAGTCGCGGGCGAAGAGGCGCCGCCCGGCGCAGAGCTCCCAGGCCAGCACCCCCAGGGCGAAGACGTCGGCGCGCCCGTCCACCGGCTCGCCGCGCGCCTGCTCCGGGGCCATGTACGCCACCTTCCCCTTGACGGTGCCCGGGTCGGTCAGGCCCGCCCGGCTCAGGGCGCGGGCGATGCCGAAGTCGGCCAGCTTCACCTCGCCCTCGAAGGAGACCAGGACGTTCTGCGGGCTCACGTCGCGGTGGACCAGGCCGTGCGGCCGGCCGCCCTCGGCGAGCCGGTGGGCGTAGTCGAGGGCGCGCGCCACCTCGGCGCACAGCTGGAGCGCGCGCGGCAGGCCGAGCCGCACGCCGGCCAGCCGGGCCCGCTCCAGCACCCGCCCCAGGTCGTGGCCGCGCACCAGCTCCATGGCGATGGCGTGGCGGCCGCCCTCCTCCACCAGCTCGAAGACCTGCACCACGTTGGCGTGCGTGAGCCGCGCCGCCAGCCGCGCCTCCTCCACCAGCAGGCGGGCGAACTCGCCGGCGGCGGGGTGCTCCCCGCGCACGAGCTTGAGGGCCACCTCCTTCTCCACGCCGGCCGGGCCGGTGGCGCGCGCACGCCAGACCTCGGCCATCCCGCCCGAGGCGATGAGCTCGATGAGCTGGTAGCGGCCGAAGGCGCGCACGGAGGGTGGAGTCTAGCCAAGGTCTCGCCGCGGCGCGAGCGGCCCCTTGGCCCGGCGCCCACCGGCGCGGCGGGCCCCCGCCCGGCGTGCTACACCCTCCCCGTGAGCGCCCTCCCCCTGCCGCCGCTGGCCGCCGTCCTGCTCCAGTCCCGCCGCGACGCGCTGGCGGCCTTCCTGGCCCTCGGCTGGCGCGCCTGGGATCATCCGGCCGCGCTCGACGCCGAGCGGCGGCGCGCGCTCAACGTCGACCTCTCCGAGCCGGAGGTGGCGCTCGGCGCCGGCGCGTCGGTCCGCGGGGTGGCCCGCGTCGAGACCGACCGCGAGGGGCTGGTGACCTACCTGGAGGTGGTCGCGAGCGAGCCGGTGGAGCCGGCGCGGGTGGCGGCCGCCCTGCTCGGCGCCGAGCACGGCGAGCCCCGCACCGGGGGTGGCGCCGCGGCGCGCGAGTGGATCTGGGGGCCGGAGTCGGGCTCGACCGCGGCCGTCGGCGGCGAGCCGGTGCGGGTCTGGATCTGCGCCGAGCAGGCCTACGGCGACCGGCTCTGGCTCATCGCCACGGTGGTGCGCCGCGCCGGCGACGACGACTGATGCCGGCCAGGGGCCCCGCGCCGCCGCCGGAGCTCAGGCCGACCGCCCCTCCAGCACCGCCGTCACCCAGGCGAGCGCCGTCGCCTCGTCCTGGAAGGGCCGCACCTTGACCTGGCGGTCCTTGAGCGTGTTGGCCACCGAGAAGCCGCGGGTCGCGATGGAGACGCCGGCGTTGGTGGTGACGATGGCCATGGCGGCCATCTTGATGAGCGGATCGCCGGTGACGCCGAGCCAGTAGGCCGGGACCGACGGATCCACCATCAGCACGTTGGGGGCCACCACGAAGACGATGCCGATGGGCTGCCTCAGCGAGGTCTCGCGGAGCGCGGTCTCGAGCGCCTTCTGCCGCTCCGGGGACATGTCCTCCGGCGCGCCGTAGCGGACCGTGAAGATACCCGCCTTGTTCTCGTACGAGCTCATCGGGCCATCCTAGCAGGCCCCGACGCAGGTTCCTGGGTCAATTCCTACCCGCAGCGCTGGACTTTTGCCCTCGGTTTGGGGTTATTTGGCGGCCATCGCAAGCACAAGGAGCGGCCGCGCTTCGCCCTGGCCCCGGCCCGGGCGCACGACGGCCGTTCCCGTCTGGCACGAGGCCGCCCGCCGGGGCCTCCTCGACTCCGGAATCACCAGGTCACGCGAAGGGGGCCGCATGGCTCGCTACATCGGCATCGACGTCGGGGCGGAGGCCATCAAGGTCGTGGAGCTGCAGCGGGAGGGCGATGCCCTCCGCTGGACCCGCCGCGCCGTCGTCGAGCACCACAAGGAGCCCGGCCGCTCCCTCCAGGCCATGCTGGCCGCGTGGAGCTGGGACCAGGTGGACGGCGCGGCCGTGACGGGCCGCCTGAGCCGCCCCGTCGCGCTGATGCGCGTGCCGGCCAAGCAGGCCCAGGCCGCCGGGTACCGCTTCCTGCACGGCGCCGCCCCGGCCACCATCGTCTCCATCGGCAGCCACGGCTTCTCGGTGCTGGAGCTCCGCGACGGGGCCGTGGAGGTGTTCCGCGAGAACTCGCGCTGCGCCCAGGGGACCGGCAACTTCCTCCGGCAGCTCGTCGAGCGCTTCGACCTCGACGTGGAGGCGGCCGCCACGATGGCCGCCGGCGTGGCGGAGCCGGCGCCGCTCTCGGGCCGCTGCCCGGTCATCCTCAAGACCGACATGACCCACCTCGCCAACAAGGGCGAGAGCAAGGACCGGATCCTGGCGGGGCTCCTCGACGCCATCGCCGAGAACGTCCAGGTGCTGGTCAAGCCGCGGGTCTGCCCGGAGCGGCTGCTGGTGGCCGGCGGCGTGGCCCGCTCGGCCCGCGTGCGCCAGCACTTCCGCGCCTTCGCCGAGCGCCAGGGCATGACCTTCGTCGACCTGCCCGGCGACGACGGCCTCTACCTCGACGCCCTGGGCTGCGCCGTGGCCGCCTCGGAGCACGGCTTCCGGCGGCCCGCGCTGGAGGCGCTCGTCGAGCCGCCCCTGGAGAGCTCGCTGGAGCGGCTGCCGGCGCTGGCCGCGGCGCTGCCGCGGGTGCGCCGCATGCCGGCCGGCAAGCTGCGCGAGTGGGAGGGGCCGCGCGACGTGGTCCTGGGCTTCGACATCGGCTCGACCGGCTCCAAGGCGGTGGCGCTCGACCTGGAGTGGAGGGAGCCGCTCTGGGAAGGGTACCTGCGCACCAACGGCGACCCCATCGGCGCCGCCCAGGCGCTCATGCGCGAGTTCCTCGACGGACCGGCCGGCCTGCACCGGGTGCGCGGCTTCGGCGCCACCGGCTCGGGGCGCGAGATCGTCGGCTCGCTCCTCTCCACCTGCTTCGGCGGCGAGGCGGTCTACGTCCTCAACGAGATCGCGGCCCACGCCACCGGCGCGCTCCACCTCGAGCCGCGCGTCGACACCATCTTCGAGATCGGCGGCCAGGACGCCAAGTACATCCGGCTCGCCGAGGGGCGCGTCGTCGACGCCGCCATGAACGAGGCCTGCTCGGCCGGCACCGGCTCCTTCATCGAGGAGCAGGGCAAGCGCTTCAGCGGCATCGAGAACGTGGTCCAGCTCGGCGCCGAGGCCCTCCGGGCCTCCGAGGGCGTGGCCCTCGGCCAGCACTGCTCCATCTTCATGGCCGAGATCATCGACGAGGCGGTGGCCGGGGGGGTGGCCCGCGAGCGCATCGTGGCGGGCATCTACGACTCGGTCATCTCCAACTACCTCAACCGCGTCAAGGGCAGCCGCTCGGTGGGGCAGGTCATCTTCTGCCAAGGCCAGCCCTTCGCCTCCGACGCGCTGGCCGCCGCGGTGGCGCGCCAGACCGGCGCCGAGGTCATCGTGCCCCCCAAGCCGGGCCTGATGGGCGCCATCGGCATCGCCCTGCTGGCCGCCGAGGACCTGGCGGCGGGGCAGCCGGCCGTCGACGGGCGCAAGTTCCTGGGCGCGCGCATCGAGAAGAAGGACAGCTTCGTCTGCGCCTCGACGCAGGGCTGCGGCGGCGCCGGCAACAAGTGCCGCATCGACCGGCTCTCCACCGTGGTCGAGGGCGAGCGGCAGCGCTTCACCTGGGGCGGCAACTGCTCGCTCTACGACCGCGGCACCCGCAAGCGGAAGCTGCCCGACCTCGCGCCGGACCCGTTCCGCGAGCGGGCCGCCCTGGTGCAGCAGGTCATCGACGGCGTGAGCGCCCGCCGCGGCCGGCCCCTGGTGGCCGTCACCGACGAGTTCCAGCTCAAGGGGCTCTTCCCCTTCTACGCCACCTTCCTGCACGAGATGGGGCTCGACCTGGCGGTCTCCACCGGCGCCGACCGCAAGGCGCTCAAGCGCGGCATCGAGGAGGGCAACGTCCCGTTCTGCGCCCCCATGCAGCAGTACCACGGGCTGGTGGCCGCCATGGCCGACCAGCGGCCCGACTGGCTCTTCCTCCCGCTGCTCCGCGAGATCCCGCGCGTGGCCAAGGAGCGCACCTCGCAGGTGTGCCCCATCGTCCAGGCCGCGCCGGACATGCTGCGGTGGGACCTGGGCGAGGAGATGGGCGCCAAGGTGCTCTCGCCGGTCGTCGACATGGGGCCCGGCTTCCTCGACTCCCCGGCCTTCCTGGAGGGCTGCGGCTGGCTGGCCGAGAAGCTCGGCGTCGAGGAGTGGCGGGCCGCCTACGCGACGGCGCGGGAGGCGCAGGCCCGCTTCGACGCCGCGGTGCTGGCCGCCGGCCAGCGGGCGCTCGACTTCTGCAAGGCGAGCGGCGTGACGCCGGTGGTGGTGCTGGGGCGCAGCTACACCATCCACAACGACGTCCTCAACTCCAACGTCCCCTCCATCCTGCGCGAGCAGGGCGCCGTCGCCATCCCGGTGGACGCGCTGCCCATCCCGGACGACGCGCCCATCTTCGACGACATGTTCTGGGGCTACAGCCAGCGCATCCTGCGGGCCGCCTGGCACGTCCGGCGCACCCCGGGCGTCTACAGCGTCTTCTGCTCCAACTACTCCTGCGGCCCGGACAGCTTCACCGTCCACAGCTTCGCCTGGCTCATGGAGGGGCGCCCGCTCGCCATCATCGAGACCGACGGCCACGCCGGCGACGCCGGCACCAAGACCCGCGTCGAGGCCTTCCTCCACTGCGTGCGCGAGGACCAGCGGGCCAGCCGCGCCGGCGAGGCCCCGGACCCGGCCGGCCTCTACGTCGCCCCCCAGACCATCGGCCAGATCGCCGCCGCCAGGCAGCGGGTCCTCATCCCGCCCATGGGGCCGGAGTCCGAGGCGCTGGCCGCCGCGCTGCGCGGGCTCAAGATCGACGTCGAGGTCATGCCCCAGCCCACCCGCGACACGCTGCGGGCCGGGCGGCGCCACACCTCCGGCAAGGAGTGCCTGCCGCTCACCGTGACGCTGGGCAGCGTGCTGGAGCGGCTCGAGGCGGGGCGGGACACGGCCGATCGGTTCGTCTTCTTCATGCCCGGCTCCGACGGCCCCTGCCGCTTCGGCGCCTACCGGCAGCTCCACAAGCTCATCCTCGACCGGCTCGGCTGGGGAGAGCGGGTCTCCATCTGGTCCCCGCCCTTCGGCGACTACTTCCAGGGGCTGCCGCCCGGCTTCGCGGCCATCGCCTACGTCGGCTTCTGCGCCCTCGGCTCGCTCAACGAGGCGCTCCACGACGTGCGCCCGGTGGAGACCCGCACCGGCGCGGCCGAGGAGATCCAGGCGCGCGCCACCGCCCGCATCTCCCGGCTCATCGAGCAGGCCACCGCCGGGGACCTCTCCGGCGCGCGGGTGCTGCTGGAGGCCACCACCGGCCGGCTCTGGGGCATCCCGGCGGCGCTCCGGGACGCGGCCCGCGAGCTCGCCGAGGTGAAGTCGCGGCGCGACGTGCCCAGCGTGCTCGTGGTGGGCGAGATCTACGTGCGCTGCGACCCCTTCTCCAACGACTTCATCACCCGGCAGCTCGAGCAGCGCGGCCTGCGCGCCCGCATCGAGCCGGTCTCCGAGTTCATCCAGTACTCCGACTACATCGCCTGGAAGCGCGGCTGGAAGAAGGGGCTGGCCGACCGGATCGACCAGTTCGTGCGCAACCGCATCGCCGCGGTGACCCACCACGCCGTGGCCGGGCCGCTCGGGCTGCCCGAGGCGCCCTCGGTGGTGGACGCCGTCGAGGCCGGCGCGCCCTACGTCCGCGACCAGGTCGAGGTGGAGACGCTCCTCACCATCGGCGTGCCGGTGCGCGCCTGGCGGAGGAAGGAGATCGACGCGGTGGTGAGCGTCGGCCCGCTGGAGTGCATGCCCAACAAGATCGCCGAGGCGCAGTTCTGCCACGTCGCCGAGGAGGAGGGGCTGCTCTCCCTGACCCTCTCGCTCAACGGCGACCCGGTCGATCCCGAGACCCTCGACAACTTCGCCTTCGAGGTGCACCAGCGCTTCCGCCGGGCCCGCCAGGGCGGGGTGGCGCCCGCCGCCGCGCCCGCCGAGGGGCCGCTGTCCCCGGCGCCGGCGGAGGGGTAGCACGCGCCCGGGCCCATCCCGGGGCCGGGTGACGGTTGGCTGGCCCCGCGCCCGCCCGCCCCCTATGACTCCCGGGCGCGCGCCCCACGGCGCCCGGGAGAGCGGTGCATGACAGAGCCGGGCCACGCCGAGGACGGAGACTTCGACGCCCACCACCAGCTGCAGGGGGCCCTCGTCGACGCCTACGAGGCGGCCCTCCTCGACGGCGCGCCGCGCCAGCTCGCCGCCGACACGCTGGGCCACCTCGTCGACTTCACGGCCGTCCACTTCGCCGAGGAGGAGCGCTTCATGGCGGTCCGGGCCTACCCGCTCCTGGAGCTGCACCGGGCGGCCCACGGCCGCCTCCTGGAGCAGCTCCAGGCGCTGGAGGGCCGGGCGCGGGTGGCGCCGGCCGACGAGGCGCTGGCCGGCGTGCGGCGGCTCCGCGCCTGGCTGCGGGAGCACGTCGACGGGCCGGACCAGGCCCTGGTGACCTGGCGGAACGGCCCCTAGCGGCGCCAGCCCTCCCAGACCACGTAGCGCCGGAAGTCGGAGACGAGCTCGCCCTCCTCGATGCCGTAGGTGGCCTTGAAGGCCGTCGCGAAGGAGGCGCCCGCGTGCATCCGGGCCAGCAGGGCGTGCGCCGCCTCCTCGCCGTAGCGCGCCAGCAGGAAGCCGAAGGCGTGGTGGGCCGCGCCGTACACCACGTCGGAGCGGTCCTGGTAGAGCTGCTCCGCGTCGTCGAGCGGATCGCCGTTGACCACCCGGCCGCGGGCCGCGCGGGCCACCGCCCCGGGGTCCGGCTCGCCGTCGCCGTCCCCCGCGCCGGGGAGGCCGCGCCGGTAGTAGCGCCACAGGTCCTCCAGCGTGCCGCGCCGGTAGCCCTGGGCGGCGGTCTGGCTTGCCAGCCCCTCGCGGAACCAGAGCGGGATCCCCTTGAGCGACCAGTCCATGTCGGTGGCGGCCAGCTGGTACATGACGCAGTGGGCCAGCTCGTGCGTCAGCAGCTCCTCGAGCTTCTGCCGCGAGGCGCCCAGGAACGACCAGGTGGAGGGCGCCTGGAGGTCGATGGTGGCGTAGCGGGCCCAGGCGCGCAGCCAGGGGTAGCCGGGGTGGCGCACCGCCTCCTCGAGCGCCGCGTGGCTGGGGTGGATGGTGATGGTGACCGGGCGCTCCAGGGCGCCCCAGCGGGCGGTCCTCGGGAGCGCCACCCGCAGCGCCGCGGAGACCCGGCGCGCCTCGCCGGCGTCCTCCGGCCAGTAGAGGATGCGCACCGTCGATCCACCCACCGTCACCGAGGAGGTGAGCGGCGCCGCGCGCCCGGGGAGGCGCGGGGCGCAGCCGGCGGCCAGCGCCAGCGCCAGGGCAAGGAGCACGGACCTCGGGGACACGGCAGGTCTCCTACCCTTCCGGGTGGCGGGGCGCAAGGTCCCGCGCCCCGGCGCCAGCCGGACCGGAGGGGGCGGGGCCCGCGCCGGCCAGGCCCAGGAGCAGCGGGGCCAGGCCGGTCAGGTCGCGCAGGCCCTCGAGCCGCTCCGCCGCCCGGCCGAAGCCGAGCACCGGCACCGGCGCCAGCGTGTGGTTCCGGCTGGAGAGGTCCTCCAGGTTGCCGTGGTCGCTCGCCACCACCAGCGAGTCCTCGGGCCCGAGCCGCGCCACCAGCGACCGCAGGAAGGCGTCCACGCGGCCGAGCGCGTCGAGCCCCGCCGCCATGGAGCGGGCGTGGCCCGCCTCGTCGGTCTCGAAGAACTCGAAGGCCGCCAGGTGGTGGCCCTGCGCCACGGTCCAGAAGACGGCCGCCGCCTCCTCCGGGGTGCGGCGCGGGAGGTCGAGCCCCAGCTCCTCCGCGCGGCGCGCGGTGAGGTCGTGGGTCAGGCCCCGCCCGGCCCGAGCGTCGGCGAAGGTGCGGAAGGCGCCCCCGCCGGCGGCGAAGGCCACGGTGGTGGCCGAGGCGCGCGCCCGGCGGCGCAGCGTGAACTCCGGCGCGCCCTCCACGTCGAAGCCGAGCGCTCGCAGGTAGACCACCGGATACGCGTTGGCGAAGACGGCCCGGCGGCCGGCCTCGGCGAGCCGCCGGTAGAGCGAGCGGCGCGTCAGGAGCTCCCGCAGCGCCGCGTTGGGGAAGCCCAGCAGGTGGTGGCCGAGGAGCGCCGGGGCGTTCTCGCCGGTGAGGATGGTGGCCTGGCCGGTGGCCGACTGCGGCCGGCCCGGGACGCCGAGCCGCGCGTCGACCAGCACGGCCCGGCCGCCCGCCGGGAGCGGCGCGCCGCTGCCGTCGGCGTAGCGCGAGAGGAGGAACTCGCCGCGCGCCAGCGGGTTCCGGTCCGGGTCCGCCTGGCCCGCGCCGACGCCGTCCACGAAGACGAAGAGGACCGTCACCCGGGGATGATAGCCGGAGCCGAGCCCGGGGGCCCGGGCCCGCCCCGACCGCGGGGCCCGCCCGCGGGCTCGAATCCGCCCGCCCGGCCCGGTCGGCGGTACACTCCGCGCGCCAGAGACCGACCATGCCCCGCCTCCCCGAACCCGCCTTCGCCCCCGACTGCACCATCCGCGTGGACGGGGTGGCCGTCCCGGCCCGCGCCGGCGAGCCCATCGCCACCGCCCTGCTGGCGGCCGGCCGGCCGCTGGTGGCGCGCAGCCACAAGTACCACCGGCCGCGCGGCCCGTTCTGCCTGGCGGGCACCTGCCAGTCCTGCCTGGTGCGGGTCGACGGCCAGCCCAGCGTGCGCGCCTGCCGGACCCCGTGCCGCGACGGGCTCGAGGTGGCCACGCAGCACGCCGTCCCGGACGCGGCCCACGACCTGCTCGGCGTCATCGACCTCGCCACGCCGCGCGGCCTGGACCACCACCACCTCGGCACCGGGAGCCTCCTCGTCAACCGGGCCGTGGTGGCCCTGTCCCGCCGGCTGGCGGGGCTGGGCAAGCTCCCGGAGGGCGCGCCGGCGCCGCCCGCCACGCCGGTGGAGGAGCGCTGCGACGCGCTCGTGGTCGGCGCCGGGCCGGCCGGGCTCGCCGCCGCGGAGGCG
>JAJYAW010000079.1 GCA_021779335.1 Myxococcales bacterium
CCGGCCGGGCGCGCGGCGAGGCCACCCGCGGGCTGGTCACCGCCTGCGGCGCGCCGGTGTCCCCGGGCTGGAGGTCGGGCCTGGCCGGCACGTCGAGCGAGACGAGCTCGATGCCGATCTGCTGCGCGTACTCGAAGATGCGGCTGTCCCGGTAGAACTCGCCGAAGACGATGCGGCTGCAGCCCGAGTTGGCGATCAGCTTGAAGCAGGGCCAGCAGGGCGACGCCGTGGTGTAGATGGTGGCGCCCTCGACGGCCACGCCGTTCTTGGCCGCCTGGATGATGGCGTTGGCCTCGGCGTGCACGGTGCGGACGCAGTGGCCGTCCTCCATCATGTGGCCCACCTCGGAGCAGTGGGGCAGCCCGCGGATGGAGCCGTTGTAGCCGGTCGAGAGGATGGTCTTGTCGCGGACCAGGACCGCGCCGACGTGCTTGCGATCGCAGGTGGCCCGGGTCGCGGCCACGCGGGCGATGTTCATGAAGTACTCGTCCCAGCTGACGCGGCCGTCCATCGTTCCTCCTCGGGAAGGTGCCGGCGAGGCGGGCATCGTACCCCAAGGCGCCGGCGCCTGCCGCCCGTCGCGCCCGCGCCCCCGGCGGCCCCCGGCGCCACGAGGGCTCCCGCGCCGGTCCACCCCGTAGTACGCTCCGCCCGACATGGAGAAGCTCTCCCCCGACACCATCATCGGGATCGACCTCGGCACCACCAACTCCTGCGCGGCCGTCGCCTTCGGCGACGGGTCGGTGAAGCTCGTCCCCTACAAGGGCGGCGACTACATCATCCCCTCCATCTTCGCCATCGACGACAAGGGGAACGAGCTCATCGGCCACGAGGCCAAGCGGCAGTGGCAGCTCAACCCGCGCAACACCCTGTACGCCACCAAGCGGCTCATCGGCCGCGCGCCGCGCGACGAGGTGGTCGAGTCGGTCCAGGGCTCGGTCCAGTACCAGGTCCACGCCGGCACCGAGAACGACGTGGAGGTGGACTGCCACGGCAAGGCGTTCCACGTCCACGAGGTGAGCGCCAAGATCCTGGCCAAGATCCGCGACGTCTCTTCCGACCACCTGGGGTTCAAGGTGTCGCGCGCCGTGGTGACCGTGCCGGCCTACTTCACGGACCGGCAACGCCAGGCCGTCAAGGAGGCCGGCAAGCTCATCGACCTGGAGGTGGTGCGCATCATCAACGAGCCGACGGCCGCCGCCATGGCCTACGGCATCGGCAAGAAGCTCGACCAGCGGGTCCTGGTCTACGACCTGGGCGGCGGCACCTTCGACGTCTCCATCATCGAGATCCGCGACCGGGTCTTCGAGGTAAAGGCCACCGGCGGCGACATCTTCCTGGGCGGCATCGACTTCGACAACGCGATGATCCGCCACGTGCTCGACGACTTCCAGAAGCGGCACGGCATCGACCTCTCCACCGATCCGGTGGCGATGCAGCGCATCAAGGACCTGGCGGAGCGGACCAAGATCGACCTGTCGGCCCGCACCGAGGCGCCCTTCTCGATCCCCTTCATCACGATGACCCCCCAGGGCCAGCCCCTGAACATGGAGGTGAAGTTCGACAGGAAGCTGCTGGAGCGGCTGACCCAGCCGCTGGTCGACCGGAGCCTCAAGATCCTGGGCGCGGTCATGGTGGACGCGGGCGTCTCCGCCAGCGACATCGACGAGGTCATGCTGGTGGGCGGGCAGACCCGCATGCCCTCGGTCCAGGACCGGCTCACCCGCTTCTTCGGCAAGCCGCCCTCCAAGGGCGTCCACCCGGACGAGGCGGTCGCCATCGGCGCCGCGCTCTACGGCCGGTCGCTGCAGGACAACAGCGACCTCAAGCTCCAGCTCCTCGACGTCATCCCCATGGCCATCGGCCTGGAGCAGGCCGGCGGCGCCATGCACGTGGTCTTCCCGCGCAACGCCCCCATCCCGAACGCGCGCGCGGTCCGCGCCACCAACTCGGTGGACCAGCAGACCGAGCTCGTGGTCCGCATCTTCCAGGGTGATCAGCCTGCCACCAGCCACAACGAGCTGCTCGGCGAGTTCACCTTCAGCGGCGTGCGCCCGGCCCGCCCCGGGGCGACCCAGCTCGAGATCCTCTTCGAGGTGAACATCGAGGGGATCCTCACCATGAGCGCGCGGGACCTGGACACCGGGCGGCAGATGAAGACCACCGTGCGCGTCTCGGCGGGCTGAGCTCCCGAAGACGGCGAGGCGCCCCGGGGGCGCGCCGCCGGGGCCCGCCGCCCCACCGGCAGGGCTCTTCCGCCCGTCGGCCGCGGCGGGCGATCCAGGGGTGGGGCGCTCAGCGTCGGTGGTCGCCCCTCCCGCGCTCCTCGCCCCGCCCGGGAGCGGGAGCGGGAGCGGGGCGCGGCTCGGGAGCCGGGCGCGGCTCGGGGGCGAACCGGGGCTCGGGACCGGACCGCGAGGGCGGCGGCTGATAGGCCGGCGCTCGCTGCACGGGGGCCGGTGGTGCGAAGCCAGGGCGAGCGGCCTCTCGCCCCCCCCGCTCGTATCCGGGCGCTGGCGCCGGCTCGGCCCGCCCTCGCCCCGAAGGCGCGCCGGGGCCGGGCTCCACGTGCCAGCCGCGGCCAGGAGGCGTGGCCAGCTTCGGCCCCCGGCCGCGCTGCTCCGGGACGGGCGCTGGCTGGGTCCGGGGGGGCGCCTCGCCTCGTCCGTACCCCTTCGGCGGCGACGCCGGCGGGCGCCCTCCCCGGAAGCCGCCGGGCGCCCCGAGGGGTCTGGCCTCCGGGCGGTAGACGCCGATCTCGCCGGGGCGGCCGCGCAGGAAGCCGGAGGTGGTGCTCGGGACGATCCGGTACGAGCGCAGTGGCCGGCCGATCCGCTCCTCCACGAAGCGAGGCCCGGGGCCGCCCCAGGCCGGTGGTGCCATGCGGCCCGGGACCGGTCGGTAGCCGCCCGGCGGCACCGGGCGCGGGGGGGCGGGACGGGTCACGTCGTACCAGTGGCGAGTGTAGCCGGGGGCGTAGGCGGCGCCGTAGACCGGCACGCCGCAGAAGCGGGCGGTGGGGACGAAGGTCCACCACGAGCCGGCGTAGGCGAAGTCGGTCACGTAGACGGAGAGACCCGGCGCGAGCGGTGCCCATCCGACCGCGTCGCCGCCGTAGCGCCAGGCCACCCAGGCCGGCGCCCACTGGACGCCGGGGACCCAGAGCCAGCCGTAGCCGCGGTCCAGGGTCCAGCGGCCGTAGTGGTAGGTCGCCCAGCCGAAGGGCTCGTCGGACAGCCACAGCCAGCCCTCGGTCGTCCACTCCCAGCGCCCGTAGTAGTAGGGCCGCCAGCCGGCCGGCACGCGTGGGCGCCAGACGCGGCCGTAGCCCGCCACGGAGAGCCAGTCGCCGTAGGCGGCGAGCGGCGCCTCGAAGGTCGAGACCGAGACCGGCGCGCCGCCGTCGAGGTCGACCGCGACGTCGTAGTCGCCCCCTTCGGGGCCGATCGGCTCGGCCGGGTAGACCTCGCGGGAGCCGTCGTCCCGCGGATCCTGGGCTGCGGCCAGGGACGGCACGGCGAGGGCGAGGAGCAGGAACGCGGCGGTGGTCTGGAGCTTCATGGCGCCTCCACCCGAGCGGCGCCCTCCCTTGCGGGGAGGTGCGACGAGGGGCTTCACCAGCCTGAAAAGCAAGGAGCGCGCCGAGGTGTTCTCCTGGACTTGCGGGCGCTTGCGTCGGATCGGCGGGTGCGGCGCCGGCACGCTGTGCCCCCGAGGGACGCCGCGAGGAGAGCGCCTCAGGCGAGCTTCTTCTCCTTCTCGAAGGAGAGCAGCGGCGGCTCGCGGTTCAGGATCACGCCGTCGGTGATCTTGCACTCCTTGACGCCTTCCCGGTACGGCACGTCGTACATGATGTCGAGCATGGCGTGCTCGAGGATGGCGCGCAGACCGCGGGCCCCCGACTTGCGCCGCATCGCCTCCCGCGCCGTGGCGCGGAGCGCCTCGCGGGTGAAGGAGAGCTTCACCTTCTCCAGGTCGAAGAGCTTCTGGTACTGCTTCACCAGGGCGTTCTTGGGCTGCGTGAGGATGGTGACGAGGTCGTCCTCCGAGAGGTCCGACAGCGTGGCGATGACCGGCAGGCGCCCCACGAACTCCGGGATCAGGCCGAAGCGCGTCAGGTCCTGGGGCTCGACCTGGGCCAGGAGCTCGCCGAGGCTGGCCTCCTCCTTCTGCTCGATCTTGGCCCCGAAGCCGAGCCCCTTCACGCCCACCCGCCGCCGGATGACCTGCTCCAGCCCGCAGAAGGCGCCGCCCACGATGAACAGGACGTTGGAGGTGTCGACCTGGATGTACTCCTGCTGGTTGTACTTCTTGCCGCCGCGCGGGGTGACGTTGGCGCGGGTCCCCTCGACGATCTTGAGCAGCGCCTGCTGCACGCCCTCGCCCCCCACGTCGCGGGTGGCGCTCGGGCTGTCGCCCTTCCGGGCGATCTTGTCGATCTCGTCGATGTAGACGATGCCCCGCCCCGCCTTCTCCACGTCGTAGTCGGCGTTGTGGAGCAGGTTCTGGATGATGTTCTCGACGTCCTCGCCCACGTACCCGGCCTCGGTGAGCGAGGTGGCGTCGGCGATGGTGAAGGGGACGTTGAGGAAGCGGGCCAGCGACTGGGCCAGCAGCGTCTTGCCCGACCCGGTGGGGCCGATGAGGAGGATGTTGGACTTCTGGAGCTCGACCTCCTCGGAGGCCGGCCGGGCCTGGCCGGGGCGGGGCGGCCGCGGCGCCTTCCGCGAGTAGACGCGCTTGTAGTGGTTGTAGACGGCGACCGCGAGGACCTTCTTGGCGCGATCCTGGCCCACCACGTAGTCGTCGAGGAAGGTCTTGATCTCGGCCGGCGTGGGCAGGGCCACGCTGGGGCGACCCTCCTCCCGATCGGCCTCCTCCGCGATGATGTCGTTGCAGAGCCGGATGCACTCGTCGCAGATGTAGACCGTCGGCCCGGCGATGAGCTTGCGCACCTCGCGCTGGCCCTTGCCGCAGAACGAACAGGACAGGTTTCCGTGGTGGTGCTCTTTGCGGCTCAAGCGTGGTCCCTCGACCGTTGGATGGTAGCAGAATCGGAGGTCTGCCGGAAAAGCGTGGCGGCGCAACCGTCTTAACGTCGGCCCGGGCCGGCCGCCCGTCCTCGAGCGGCCCCCGGGAGCCCTCTCAGGAGCCGCTCGCCAGCGCCTCCAGCTCCTCCGCCAGGGCCGCGGCGCGGGCGGCCAGGACCCTCGGCACCGCCCCCTCGGCGGCGCAGGCCTCGGCGATCCGGCGCGCCCCGGCCGCCACCCGGCCCAGCCGCGCCTCCTTGGATGGCCGGGGAGGCGCCGGGGCCGGCCCGAACTTCTCGGTGAGGGTCCGGTTCATGGCGGCGGGCGTGGGGGCGTGCTCCAGCACCTCGTCGCGCAGCTCCCGCCAGCCGGAGGCGGAGAGCCGGCCTGCAGCCTCGGCGCGGGACAGCACCTCGATGACCTCGAAGGGTGGCGCCGCGCCGTCGCCACGCCCCTCCGCGAGCCTCGGCTCGTGCCGCTCCAGGAACCCGTAGCTGGCGGTGAGCTTCTCGGCGGTGCCCCGCTTGATGTAGAGCTCGCCGGTACAGTACCGCTCGAAGGTCGGGTAGCCCCACTCGCGCCAGAGCTCGCCGCGCCGGACCTCGGCGAGCAGCCGCGCGAACTCCACCCAGGCGGCCTTGAAGCGCCGGGCGCCCTCCAGGACGCGGCGGCGGGTCGAGCCGGCCGGCAGCTCCTCGGCCCGGGCGGCCAGCTTCTCACCGGTGCCGCTCACCGGCCCACCCGGAAGACGAGCGACACGGTGGGGCGCTGGCCCGGGAAGCGGTCGAAGGTCCAGCCCGCCAGGATGCGCTCGAAGCAGTCGCGCAGCGGCCCCTGGCGCAGGCGCGGGTCGGTGACGGCGACCCTCACCACCTTGCCCTCGTTGCCCACGGTGAACTCGAGCGGGACCTCGCCGGCGAAGTCCGGATCGCGCGCCGCGTGCTCGTTGAGGCAGCGCGCCAGCGTGCGCTGCCGGGCGGCCACCACGGCCTGGATGCCGCCGGCGTCGAACTGGGTCTCCACGAGGTCCCCCCCCTCGACGCGCCCCGTGGGCCGGGCGGTGGGCGCCTCGCCGGGCGCCGGAGCCGTGCCGGCCGCGGGGTGGGCCGGCCGCGCCGCACCGGCGCCCTGGAGCGCCACCACCACCTCGTCGGAGGACGCCGGCCGCGCCACGGCCACCCGGGCCGGGGCCGCGATGGAGATGCCCGCGCCGAAGTCGTCGAGGAGCGGGCTGCGCTCCCTGGCCCCGCCGCCGAGCAGGACCGCCAGGCCGGCGGCGCCCGCCACCAGCAGCGCCGCCCCGGCCGCCACGACCACCCAGCGGGTGCGCGCCCTTCGGGCCTGGAGCAGCCGGGCGCCGGTCACCTCCCGCTCGACCCGCGCGGCGGCCTCCGACTTCCGCACGTGGACCAGGAAGGTGCCGACCTGGTCGAGGGGGCGCCAGGTGCCGTCACCGGAGGAGACGGGCGTCGCTCCCGAGACCTCGCCGCGGTAGAGCAGCTCGGCCAGCCGGCGCCCGTCCACCGGGCCGTACACCTGGCCGCCCTGCTCGAACAGCCAGTCGCCGCCTTCGAGGGCGGGATCGTCGACCTCGATGGAGCGTTCGGTGGCGGAGGGCATGGCGGGGGCGGCTCGCGGGTGGCTCGCGCCGCCCCTCGAAGCGTGCTCAAGTTAGCATGACGTGGAACGACGCCGCTACGCACTCCGACTGCTCTACGACGGGCGCGCCTTTCGCGGCTTCCAGCGGCAGCCCGGCCTCCCCACCGTGCAGGCGGCCGTCGAGGACGCGCTGCGCGCCATGGGCGTCGCCGCGCCCCTCCAGGTGGCAGCCCGCACCGACGCCGGCGTGAGCGCCCTCGACCAGGTGGTCAGCTTCGTGGCGCGCGCCGACCTCGATCTCGCGGCGCTGCGGCGGGGCGTCAACGAGGCCGCGCCTGACGGGCTCGTCTGCCTGGGGGCGGCGCGGGTGAAGCTGCGCTTCCACGCCCGGGCCTCGGCGCTGTCGCGCCGCTACGTCTACCTGGTGGGGTCCCCGGCGCCTGAGGCGCTGGCGCCGTGGTGCTGGTCCCTGCCCGACGAGCGGGCCTTCCCAGGGCTCGGCGCGGCGCCGCTGGACGCCCGGGCGATGCAGGAGGCGCTCTCCCACGCGGTCGGCGAGCACGACTTCGTCGGCCTGGCCCGGCCGGGCGATCAGCGGATCACGGTGCGGACCGTGACCAGGGCCGACGTGCTGGTGGCCGATGGACTCCCCCTCGTGGCGGTGGTGCTGGAGGGGCGGGGCTTCCTGCGGGCCATGGTGCGCAACCTGGTCGGCACCGCCGTCGCGGCCGGCCTCGGACTCGCTCCGCCCACGCTGCTGCGCGACCTGCTCTTGTCCAGGGACCGCTACCGGGGGGTTCGCGCTCCCGGATGGGGCCTCACGCTGGCGAAGGTGAGCTACGCCCCGGGGACGCTCACCTGGACCTGACGCGCGACCGGGTGGCCACGTCGTCAGTGGGAGGCGTCGGCCTCCTCGGCCATGGGCAGGTGGCCGTACTTCGCCAGCAGGTCGGCCACCGCCTCGCGGAGGTAGTCCGACTGGCGGACGCGCGTCTTCTTGGCCAGGTTCCGGAGCTCGGCCGCGAAGGCGGGCGGCAGCCGGACCAGCATGGGCTCGAGGCGGGTCTGGTTGTCGATGGCGGGATTCTGGGGGGCGTCGAAGATGGTGGTCATATGTAGGCTCCAGGCGATAAATGATTACCTTTGCCTACACGCTACCACCCGATAGCCACGTCGCAAGAAAAGTGCATTTGTGCCGCAAACTTGACATGTTGACCCTTTAGGGTCGCTTGCCTCGCCCGGTCAGAAGCGGAGTTGAACGCCCGCCGACGCGCCCAGGCTGGCGATGCGCGCGTCGCCGAAGGCGGTCCCGAAGTGCGCCGAGATGAACGCGCCCCACGCCCGGCTCGGGTCATAGGCCATTCCGAGCCCGACCTCGGGCCCCACCGCGATCCGGCTCCTGAGCTCGCTCCAGAGCCCCACCTCGAAGAAGGTCTTCAGCTCCTCGGTCCCGAAGTAACCCCGGTAGCGGGCGTCCAGGCCGGTCAGGAAGCGGAGCCCGGAGGGGTCGCTCCAGCTGCCGAGCCGGAAGGCGCCGCCCACGATGAGCTCGTCCCCCTCGCCCGAGAGGTCGGTGCTCCAGCCCGCCCAGAGCCGCGGCTTGAACTCGGCCACGGTCGGCCGGCCGGAGACCGCCACCGTCTCCCGCCAGCCCTCGACGGCGAAGAGCACGCCCTGCTGATCCCGGTGGTCGAAGCGGGGCTCCAGCGCCGCCGCGCCGCAGGGCAGGGAGAGCACGGCGACGGCGGCGGCCACCGCGGAGGCGGCGACGGCACGGCTGGCGAGAGCGGTCATGGCACCACGGGGAGGGAGAGGCCGGCCAGCTCGTTGAGCCGGCCGGAGCGGAAGGGCTCGAGGTCGAGCGCGGCCGCCTTGAAGCCGGCCGCCTTGATGGCCTCGGCCAGCTCGCTTCGACGGGAGAAGGCCAGGGGCTGCTCCGCCTCGGCCACCTCGAGCCGGGCGACCTCGCCGTGGTAGCGGACGCGGAAGAGGCGGAGGCCGAGCGCCCTCACGGCCGCCTCGGCCCGCTCGACCTGGGCCAGCCGCTCGGGGGTGACCGCCACGCCGTACGGGAGGCGCGAGGCCAGGCAGGCCTGCTGCGGCTTGTCCCAGGTGGCGAGGCCGAGCGCCTCGCTCCAGGCGCGCACCTCCGCCTTGCCGAGCCCCGCCTCGGCGAGGGGCGAGCGCACGCCGGCCTCCAGGGCGGCGCGGTGACCGGGCCGGTGGTCGCGCCGGTCGTCGGCGTTGAAGCCGTCGAGCACCGCCGCGAGCGAGTGGGCGCCGGCCGCCTCGCCGCAGAGCCGGTAGAGCTCCCGCTTGCAGAAGTAGCAGCGCTGGTCCGAGTTCCCGACGTAGCCGGGATCGACCCCCTCCTGGCTGGCCACCTCGAGGTGGCGCACCTGGAGCGCGCGCGCCAGCCGCCGCGCCTCCTCCCGCTCGGCCGCCGGGACCGCGGGTGAGTGGGCCGTGAGCGCGACGACCCGCCCGCCCAGCTCCTGGCGAGCCACCGCCAGCAAGAACGTGGAGTCCACGCCGCCGGAGAAGGCCACCAGGGCGCTGCCGCACTCGCGGAGCGCGGCGCGCAGCGCGGCGGCCCTGGGCTCCGAGAGCCGCCTCACGTCGGCGAGGGTGCTGGCCATTCGTCTGGGATTATGGCCCCGGGCGGCGGCCGAGACCAGCCGGACGCCCGGCCCGGCCGGGCGGGTGGGTGGGGCCTGACCGCCGGCGGGCCAGGCGCTCAGCGCCGCGCGGTGCGGGCCGCGGCCTTCTTGGGCCCCTTGCGCGCCGCGGCGGCCGGCTTGGCGCGAGCCGCGGGGGAGGCCTTCGCGCCCTTGGCGCCCTTGGCGGGCCTGGACGCCTTCGCCGACGGGGCCGCCTTGCGCTTGGGC
>JAJYAW010000080.1 GCA_021779335.1 Myxococcales bacterium
CTGTGGTGGGCGCGCGCCGCGCCCGGCCGGCGTGGCCGGTGCTGGCGCGCCCGCCGGGAGGGAAAGCAAGCGCCCTGCCAGGCCTGGCCAGCCCTGGATCCGGGGGGTTGCGGCCGGGCGGCGGCGGCCCCACCGGAATCTGGGTGGCGGCCCACCGGCGGGCAGGTGGGGCGCGCGCCGGCCCCGCCGCCGCTACCCGCCGCCCGCCCTGGCCTCCAGCTCCTTCAGGCGGAGCTTCAGCGCCTTGTCGCGCTGGAAGCGCTCGGTCACGTCGCGGAAGAGCGCCACCACCCACTCGATGCGGCCGGCGCCGTCCTTGAGGAGCTGGATGGAGAACTCCACGGAGAGCTGGCGCCCGTCCTTGTGGGCCGCCGGCACCGCCAGGAGCTGGCCCGCGCCGTAGCGGGTCACGCCGGTCTCCATGACGTGGTCCCAGCCGCCCCAGTGCCGGCCGCGCAGCCGCTCGGGGATGATGAGGTCCATGGACTGCCCCAGCGCCTCGGCGGCGCTGAAGCCGAAGAGCCGCTCGGCGGCCGCGTTCCAGCCGCGGATGGCGCCGCCCCGGTCGGAGACCAGCAGCGCGTCGGGTGAGCCGTCCAGGATGCGGCGCGGCAGGTCGTCGGGGAGCTCGTCCATCCGTCGACGATGGCGCCAGCGGCCCGGCGCCGCAAGGGGAGCCCCCAGGCGTGAGCGCCGCCACCGAGATGCGGTTGGAGCCCCCACCCGGATTTGGGTGCGGCGCCGGCCGGCGGTGCGCCGCGCCGAGTGATGCCGCGCGCTTGGCGGCTGGCAGGACCCTTGCTCCTGGAGCGCGCCAGGATCGCCCGGCGCCTTTCGCGCCGGCGGAAGGAGAGAGATGAGCCACACCGCACGCGCAGTCCTGCTCTTCGTCATCGTGGGCGCCTTCACCGTGCTCCTCTTCGGCGGCGCGCAGATCGCCAAGCACAAGCCGCCCATCCCCGCCCGCGTGGTCACGGCCGCGGGCGAGGTGGTGAGCGGCGCCGAGGCCATCGGGCTCGGCCAGCGCGCCTACCTGTCGCGAGGCGGCCAGTCCACCGGCTCGGTCTGGGGCCACGGCAGCTACCTGGCCCCCGACTGGTCGGCCGACGCGCTCCACCGCGTGGCCCTCACCGCCGCCGGCCTGGCGCGCGGCCTCGATCCCGCGGCCGCGGCGGCCTTCCGCCAGGGCGACCTGGAGGCCCTGCCGGCCGGCGAGCGCGGCCGGGTCGAGGCCGTGGTGGCGGCCGAGCTGAAGCAGAACCGCTACGACGCGGCCAGCGACACCCTGACGCTCTCTCCGGCGCAGGCCGCGGCGCTGCCGGCGCTGCGGGACCACTACGCCCGCCTCTTCGCCCAGGGGAGCGACGCCATGTCGATCCCGGCCGGCTTCATCGCCGACCGCGCCGAGGCCGTCCACGTCGCCGACTTCTTCTTCTGGACCGCCTGGGCCGCCATGACCAACCGGCCCGGCGACACCATCACCTACACCGCCAACTGGCCCTACGACCCGCTGGCGGGCAACGTGGCCCTCCCCTCGGCGCTCCTCTGGTCCATCGCCTCGGTCCTCCTGCTCATCCTGGGGACGGCGCTGGCCATCTTCTTCTACCTGCGGCTGCGCGCGAAGGACCCGGAGCACGAGGCGCGCATCCCCGCGCTGGGCATCCCGCGGCCCACCGCCAGCCAGCGCGCCACCATCCCCTTCTTCGCCATCGCCATCGTCCTCTTCGCCCTGCAGGTGGTGCTCGGCTCTGTGACCGGCCACTACGCGGTGGAGGGCAACCGGCTCTTCGGCCTGGACATGGGCAAGATCCTCCCCTACGCCGCCTCGCGCACCTGGCACCTCCAGCTGGCCGTCTTCTGGATCGCCACCTGCTGGCTGGCCACCGGCCTCTTCATCGGGCCGGCGGTGGGCGGTCACGAGCCCAGGGGGCAGCGGGCCCTCAGCTACGCGCTGCTGGGCGCGCTGGTGGTGGTGGTGGTGGGCGCCCTCTCCGGCACCTGGGCCGGCGTCATGGGCAAGCTCAGCGGGCCCGACGGCTGGCTCCTCGGCCACCAGGGCTACGAGTACATCGAGCTCGGCCGCGTCTGGCAGGTGGGGCTCATCGCCGGCCTGGTGCTCTGGCTCTGGCTGGTCCGGCGGGCCCTGGCGCCCGCGCTGGCGGCCGAGACCGACAAGGGGGGCCTGACGCACCTGCTCCTCTACGCCGCCGTCTCCATCCCGCTCTTCTACTCGGTGGGGCTCTTCTACACGCCCGGCACCCACCTCTCGGTGGCCGACTACTGGCGCTGGTGGGTGGTCCACCTCTGGGTGGAGAACTTCTTCGAGGTCTTCGCCACCGTGGCAGTGGCCTTCGTGCTCACCCGCATCAACGCGCTGGGCCAGCGGGCCGCGCTGCGCGCCACCTACTTCTCCATCGCCCTCTACCTGGGCGCCGGCATCATCGGCACCTTCCACCACCTCTACTTCTCCGGGTCGCCGCTCTTCATCACCTCGCTGGGCGCCACCTTCTCGGCGCTCGAGGTGGTGCCGCTGGCGCTGCTCGGCTTCGAGGTCCACCAGCACCTCGAGCTGGCCCGCTCCGGCGAGAACGCCCGGCCCTGGCGCTGGCCGCTCTGGTTCTTCGCGGCGGTGGCCTTCTGGAACATGCTGGGCGCCGGCGTCTTCGGCTTCCTCATCAACCCGCCCATCGTCCTCTACTACTCGCAGGGGCTCGACACGACGCCCATCCACAGCCACGGCGCGCTCTTCGGCGTCTACGGCTTCCTGGCCATCGCGCTCATGCTCTTCTCGCTGCGCTCCATCGTGCGCCCGGCGGCCTGGAGCGACCGGCTCCTCCGGGTGGCCTTCTGGGGGCTGAACGCCGGCCTCTTCCTCATGATGTTCGTCTCCCTGCTGCCGGCCGGGATCTACCAGCTCCACGAGGCGGTGCAGAAGGGCACCTGGTGGGCCCGCAGCCCGGCGGTGACCGGCAGCGCCTTCATCCACGCCGCCACCTGGGCGCGCCTGGTCCCGGACCTCATCTTCGACGTCGGCGTGGCGGCGCTGCTGGCCTTCGTGCTCCGGGCCTGGCTGGTGGACGCGGCCATCCGCAGGGCCGAGCGGGCCGCCGAGGGCGCCGCCGAGCGCCGGGCGGCCTAGCCCGGTAGAACCCCATGAGCCGGGTCCCGGGCGCCGCGCGCGTCCGGGGCCCGCGGCCCCCAGGAGCAAGCATGGAAGCCATCGAGACGCTGAAGTCGGAGCACCGCCTCATCGAGCAGGTCATCGACGCCCTGGTGGCCTTCGCCGCCGCGGCGCAGGCCGGCGCCGAGGACCGGCCCGAGCTGGCCCGCTTCGTCCGCTTCATCCGCGAGTTCGCCGACCAGCACCACCACGGCAAGGAGGAGGGCGTGCTCTTCGAGGCCATGGTGCAGGCCGGCTTCCCCCGGCAAGCCGGCCCCATCGGCGTGATGCTCCACGAGCACGACCTGGGCCGGCAGCAGGTGGCCATCCTGGCGGCCCTCGCCGAGGCGGCGGCGCCCTGGACGGCCGGCGACCGCGCGCGGCTGGCCGAGGCGGCCCGCGGCTACGGCGAGCTCCTGCGCGCCCACATCCAGAAGGAGGACGGGGTCCTCTACCCCATGGCGGAGCAGCGGCTCCCGGCGCCCCTGGTCCAGCAGGTGGAGGCGGGCTGCGGCCGCCTCGAGGCCGCGGCGGTGGAGAGCGGGCGCCGGGCCGCGCTGGGGGCGCTGGCGGGCGAGCTCACGGCCCGTCACCGCGCCTGAGCCCGGGCACCTCGGAGGCCGCCATGGCCGGGCCCCTCACCCGCTTCCTCGCCAGCGACCACGACCGGCTCGACGGGCTGCTGCGGCTCGCCCTGGCCCGGCCGGGCGCCGTGGACCGGGGGCCCTACGACGCCTTCCGCGCCGGGCTGCTGCGCCACATCGGCCTGGAGGAGAAGATCCTGCTGCCGGCGGCCCGGGAGGCGCGCGGCGGCGAGCCGCTCCCGCTGGCGCGCCGCCTGCGCATCGACCACGGCGCCATCACCTCGCTGCTCGTCCCGACGCCCACCCCGGAGATCGCCGCCGAGCTCCGCTCCATCCTGGAGCCGCACAACCGGGTCGAGGAGGAGCCGGGCGGCCTCTACCAGGCCTGCGACTCGCTGCTGGCCGGGCGCGCCGCCGAGCTGCTCGCCCGCATGGAGGCCTACCCCGCGGTCAAGGTGGCCCGCTACCAGGACGGCCCAGGCGTCCACCGCACCGCCGCGGCGGCCCTGGCCTCGTCGGCGCGCCAGTTCGACCGCAAGCCGCCCTTCTAGACGCGGGCGCGGCCACCGGCGGGCGGGCCCTCGCCGATGCCGTACCGCTTCATCTTGCCCTGCAGGGTGGTGGGCTTGAGGCCCAGCAGGGCCGCCGCACCGCCCGGGCCGTAGACGCGCCCGCCCGCCTCCAGGAGGGCCCGCTCGATGACGTCGCGGGCCTCCTCCTCGAAGGTGCCGAGCGCGCGGCGCGGCGCCCGGGGGGCGCTCTCGCCGAGCGGCCCCGGCAGCTCCAGCGCCGGCCCGGGCGAGAGGATGAGCGCGCGCTGAACGAAGTTCTCCAGCTCGCGCACGTTGCCCGGCCAGTCGTGCGCCGCCAGCGCCCGCCAGAAGGCCTCCCCGACCTCCGGCGGCCGTCGGTGCATGGCCGCGGCGTGGCGCGCCAGGAAGTGCTCCGCGAGCGGCCGGAGGTCCCCCGGCCGCTCCCGCAGCGGGGGCAGCTCGAGCGGGAAGACCGCCAGCCGGTAGTAGAGGTCCTGCCGGAAGGCCCCGGCCTCCACGAGCCGCTCCAGCGCCTTGTTGGTGGCGGCCACCACCCGCACGTCCACCTTCACCCCCTCGGCGCCGCCCACCCGGGTGAGCTCCCGCTCCTGCAGCACCCGCAGCAGCCGCACCTGCACCGCCGGCGGCGCGTCGCCCACCTCGTCGAGGAAGATGGTGCCGCCGTCGGCCTGCTCGAAGCGGCCGACGCGTCGCCGCAGCGCGCCCGTGAAGGCGCCCTTCTCGTGGCCGAAGAGCTCGCTCTCCACCAGCCCCTCGGGGATGGCGGCCAGGTTGATGGGGACGAAGGGCGCCTCGCGGCGCGGCGAGAGCTCGTGGACCATCCGCGCCAGCCCCTCCTTCCCGGAGCCGGTCTCCCCGCGCACGAGCACCGTCGTGTCGGAGGGCGCCACCCGCCGCACCTGCGCCAGGACGGCGAGCATGGGCCCGCTCTCCGCCACGTAGCGGCCGTCCTGGCGGACCTGGCGCAGCTCCTCCTTGAGGAGGGCGTTCTCGCGGCCGAGCAGGCCGTTGAGCCGGCGCACCTCCCCGACCAGCAGGCTGTTGTGGAGGGCGATGGCCACCAGCGAGGCCACCTGGCGCGCCACCTGGAGGCAGCAGTCGAGCAGCCCCTCCTGCGGCGGGTGGGCGATCTCGAGCACGCCCAGGACGCGCTCGCCGACCACCAGCGGGAAGGCGACCAGCGAGCCGTAGCCGAGCGCCGCCAGCGCGGGCTCGTCGCGGAAGCGGGGCCGCGCCGCCTCCACCGGGTCCACCACCACCGGCCGGCGCGTCTCGGCGGCGCGGCCGGCGGCGGTGCCGGCGAGGTCGAAGGGCGCCCCGACCCCGGCGGCGGGGTGGCGCGGGTCGGAGACCAGCGCCGTGAGCGCCTGCCCGGCCGGCTGGCCGTCGAGCCGGCGGATGACGACCCGGGTCGCGCCGAAGCGGCGCTCCAGCAGCCGCCCCGTCCTGGCCATGATCACGTCGAGGTCGACCTCGGCGAGGACGGCCTGGATGGCCTCCTCGACGACCTGCTCGTGGACGTCGTGGGTCACGATGGGGAGCGGCATGGCCCACCAAGCGTAACGCCGCCGGCCGCGGCGCGCAGCGTCCCCCGCGCCGCGGCGGGAAGGCGGGCCCGGCCGGCCTACCGGCCGCGCAGGAACTCGCCGAGCCTCTGGTCCACCTGCGAGATGTGCAGCGTCAGCCAGCTCTCGAACAGGTTGGCGAGCGCCAGCAGGAAGGACGGCGTGGCGCCCTGCACCCGGTGGCGCTCGACGAGCCCGGCCAGCTCCCGGGTGAAGGCCCGGTGCAGCTCGCGGTGCCGCTCCAGGTCGGGGTAGCCGCTCTCCGCCATGGCGAGCTCCTCGTCGCCGAAGTGCTCGTCGACGAAGCGCGCCAGGAACGCCAGCGCGTCGCTGGCCTCCCGGCGCACGGCGCCGTGGTCCCGGGCGCTGGCCGCCTCCACGAAGGTGTCGAACCGGTCGAACAGGCCCTCGTGCTGCGCGTCGATGGCCGCGACGTCGATCTTCAGCTTCGGGTCCCAGCTCCTGGCCACGTCCACCCCCGTCATGTCGCCGCGGCGCCGCCGGCGGCGGGCCGCCGCAGCGTAGCGCGGCCCCTCGCGCCCTGGCCAGCGCCCGCGGCGAGGACCGCCCTAGCCGCCCGTCCAGTCGAGGATCACCTTGCCGGAGCGGCCGCTGCGCATCACGTCGAACCCCTCCTGGAAGCGGTCGATGGGGAAGCGGTGCGTCACCACCGGCGAGAGGTGCAGGCCGGTCTGGAGCATGGCCACCATCTTGTACCAGGTCTCGAACATCTCCCGGCCGTAGATGCCCTTGAGCAGCAGCCCCTTGAAGACCACCTGGCTCCAGTCGATGGCCTCCTGCCCCGGCATGATGCCGAGCAGCGCCACCTTGCCGCCGTGGTTCATCGCCTCGAGGAGCTGCCGGAAGGCGCCGCCGTTGCCGCTCATCTCCAGGCCGACGTCGAACCCCTCCTTCATGCCCAGGTCCGCCATGACCGACTTCAGGTCCTCCTTGAGCACGTTGACGGTGCGGGTGGCCCCCAGCTTGGCGGCCAGGCCGAGCCGGTAGTCGTTCACGTCGGTCACCACCACGTGGCGCGCGCCCACGTGGCGCGCCACCGCCGCCGCCATGGCGCCGATGGGGCCGGCGCCGGTGACGAGCACGTCCTCGCCCACCAGGTCGAAGGAGAGCGCGGTGTGCACCGCGTTGCCGTACGGGTCGAAGATGGCGGCGATGTCGTCCGACACGTCGTCCGGGATCTTGTAGGCGTTGACCGCCGGGAGGGAGAGGAGCTCGGCGAAGGCGCCGGGGCGGTTCACCCCCACCCCCACGGTGTGGCGGCACAGGTGGCGCCGGCCGGCCCGGCAGTTGCGGCAGAAGCCGCAGGTGAGGTGCCCCTCGCCGCTGACCCGGTCGCCGGGTACGAAGGCCTCCACCTCGGCCCCCACCCGCTCCACCACGCCCACGTACTCGTGCCCCACGATCATGGGCACCGGGATGGTGCGCTGGCTCCACTCGTCCCAGTTGTAGATGTGGACGTCGGTGCCGCAGATGGCGCTCTTGCGGACGCGGATGAGGACGTCGTGGACGCCCACCTCCGGCTCCGGGGCGTCGCGCACCATCCAGATGCCCTCGCGCTTCTCGGTCTTGGCCAGCGCCTTCATGTCGTCTCCTCGGGGTCGGGGCGGGTCAGCCGATGACGCCGAGCGCCCGGCCGGTGCGCTCGAAGGCCGCCACCGCCGTCGCCAGATCCTGCCGCGAGTGGGCCGCGCTCATCTGGGTGCGGATGCGCGCCTTCCCCTTCGGCACCACCGGGAAGAAGAAGCCCATGGCGTAGACCCCCTCCTCGAGGAGGCGGGCCGAGAAGGCCTGCGCCAGCGGCGCCTCGAGGAGCATGACCGGGACGATGGGGTGCTCGCCGGGGAGCAGCGTGAAGCCGAGCCGGGTCAGCTCGGCGCGGAAGAAGGCGCTGTTGTCGCGCAGCCGGGCGCGCAGGTCGTCGCCCCGCTCCAGCAGGTCGAGCACCGTCAGGCTCACCGCCGCGATGGCCGGCATGAGCGTGTTGGAGAAGAGGTAGGGGCGCGCCTTCTGGCGCAGCCAGGCCACCACCTCCCTCGAGCCGGCCACGTAGCCGCCCGAGGCCCCGCCCAGCGCCTTGCCGAGCGTGCCGGTGACGAGGTCGACCCGCCCCTGCACGCCGAAGTGCTCGGGGGTGCCGCGCCCGCCCTTCCCCACGAACCCCACCGCGTGGCTGTCGTCCACCATGACCAGCGCGCCGTGCCGCCCGGCCAGGTCGCAGATCTCCGGCAGCTTCGCCAGGTAGCCGTCCATGGAGAAGACGCCGTCGGTGACCACCAGGGTGAAGCGGGCGCCGTCCGCCCTGGCCTGGGCGAGCTGGGCCGCGAGGTCCGCCATGTCCCCGTTGGCGTAGCGGTAGCGGCGGGCCTTGCAGAGCCGGATGCCGTCGATGATGGAGGCGTGGTTGAGGGCGTCGGAGACCACCGCGTCCTCCTCGCCGAGCAGCGCCTCGAAGACGCCGCCGTTGGCGTCGAAGCAGGAGGAAAAGAGGATGGCGTCCTCGAAGCCGAGGAAGCGGGCCAGCCGCGCCTCCAGCTCGGCGTGGACGTCCTGCGTGCCGCAGATGAAGCGGACCGAGGAGAGGCCGAAGCCGTAGCGCGGCAGCGCCCGCTGCGCCGCCTCCACGAGCTCGGGCCGGCCCGCCAGCCCGAGGTAGTTGTTGGCGCACAGGTTGATGACGCGCCGGCCGCCGGTCTCCACCCAGGCGCCCTGCGGGCTGGTGAGGAGCCGCTCGCGCTTGGTGAGCCCCTCGGCCTCGAGCTGGTCGAGCTGGGCCCGCAGGTGGGCGGTGTAGCCGGGGTTCATGGTGTCCTCCGGGGCGGCGCGTGGAGCATCGGTCAGGGGAGCCGGTAGGACACCGACGCCGAGATCGGCACCAGGTTGGCGCCCGCCTCGGCCGAGGTCTGGAAGTAGACGAAGTAGGCGTAGCGCCCCGCGTCCACCCTGGGGAGCTTCACCTCCTCGGTGGCGACGGTGCGCACCGCGTCGGCGGCGCCGCTGGTGGCCACCGCGGCCATGGGCTGGTCGTCCGAGCGGTAGAGGTAGGCGGCGGCGTCCACCCCGGGGTCGTCGTCGAAGTAGACGTAGCTGAAGCCGGTCACCTGGGCGCCGTCGGGCAGCGCCAGCGGCGCCACCAGGAAGTCGTCCTCGCCGCCGGTCTGGAAGCGCCCCACGCCGCCGGCGACGCTCCCCTGCGCGGTGCCGGTGGTGGAGAGGCGCGGCACCGCCGTCAGGGCCGACACCGACACCACGCCGCGCGGCAGCCGCTGGCAGCTCACCGAGCCGTCCGGCGCGATGACGCGGATGGCCGAGCCGGGGGCGCAGGTGCCCGTGATGCGCGCCTGCTTCTGCTCGAGGGCGTCGGCGGTGCGGATGATCTCGGCCGAGTGGGCCTCCAGCGCCGCGTTCACCTCCACCGGCATCCGGTCCGGAGAGAGCCGCCCCTCGGTGATCTCCTCGGCGCTGATGGGTCGCCCGCCCGGGAAGGCGCGGGAGGGGAGCCTGGCCCCGGCGGGCTGCGCCTGCGCGGGCCCGCGCGCCAGCCAGGCCGCCGCGGCCGCCGCGGCCGCA
>JAJYAW010000081.1 GCA_021779335.1 Myxococcales bacterium
CCGTGACGACGGCCGCCGCCACCGTCGCGGCCGAGACGCCGACCACGGCCAGGTGGGTGCGGCCCTGCTTGGTGGACGGGTCCACCCACCGGGCCGCCTGGGCCGCCGGCCCGGTGTCGATCAGACCGCCGGTCTCGATGGTCAGGGCGGCGTGGCCCAGGTCGGACAGCCTCGACTTGATGCTCTGATGCGACGTCGGGTCCAGCGCCGAGACGCCCGCGCTGACGCTCTTCTTGATGCGCTTGAAGAAGTTCACGGCGCTGGCCCCCTTTCTTAGATGCCGCCGCTGAACACGCCGCCGCCGGTGGCGCCGGAGCCGGAGCCGAAGAAGCCGGAGAGCCCGCCCAGGGCGCCGATGACGGCCGCGCTCCCCTGGAGGATCTGCGCCGTCGAGTTGGTCGGCGCCGGGGGCGGCGGCTTGATGGTGCCGGCCGCCGCGGCCTGCTGGGCGGTGGAGCCGCCGGGCTTCGACGCCTGCCCGGTGCTGAACCGATACACGGCGTAGAGACCGGCCAGGGCCAGCACGACCACGCCGAGAATGATGCCGAGGTACTTCATGGTGTGTCCTTTCGGGAGCAGAGAGAGGCGCGACAGGAGCCCGGGGCCGGAGGGAGTTTCCCCGGGCCCCTGCCGCGGAGCGCGGAGCGCCCTACTCGGTGAACCAGCTCCGGAAGTTGGCGCGGATGCCCTGGCGGCCCAGGTCGGCGCCGCGGCCCTTGCCGTCGGTCGCGATGGCGCCCGGGATGCGCAGCGCCACCCGCTTCTGGTAGGCCGAGGCGAGCGCCGGGCGGGCGCGCCGGTCCGCGTTGGCGAGCAGGGCGTCGCCGGCCGCCTTCACCTGGGGCGGGATGGAGAGCGCCGTCTGCCCGTCGACCGTGGCGACGATGCCCGGCTTGGCGGTGAAGCTCGCGTCGCCCGACGGCACGAACTCGATGGGCATGGTCGACGGCGCGCCGTAGTCCGCGCTCGCCGGCAGCTCGGGCACGGAGCCGAGCACGGGGCCGTTCAGGGCCGTGGCGGTGGTCGTCGCGGCGATGCGCGCCTCGTCGGCGCTCACGTCGGGGTAGAACCAGTGCCCGACCTTGAGCGACGGCACGTCCTGGCTGACGAGCTTCACATACGGCCGCCCGTGCGGCAGGCGGGTGTGGTCGCCGACGGGGTCCGCGACGTACAGGAGCGTGACGGCGTCGGCCACGTCGGAGCCGCCCGCGTCGAAGTTGCGGGCCCAGTCGTCCTGGACCGCGACCGGCGCCACCTGGCGGACGAGCTGCTCGTCGCCGATGTTGACCGAATACTTGCCGATGAGGGTCGCGGCGTAGGCGTTGTTCTCGTCGTAGATGGCGACGGGGACGCCGTCGGGGCCGAGGACGTCGAGGGCGGCGGCGACGATGCGCCGGAAGGTGGGGAACGGCGTCCAGGGCGTCACCTCGCCGGAGGAGCCGCGGTAGATGGGGCGCATCACGACCTTGCAGGCGGTCGCGGCGGTGCGCGTGAGGTTGAGGGCGCCCGCGGTCAGCGCGTTGCCCTCCTGGACCTTGATGTAGACGGTCCGCCCCTGCGCCCAGCCGATGCGCCGCGCCAGGCCCTGCATGCGCGGGTGCTTGATGGCGTAGGTGATGCGGGCGCGGAAGGTCTTGGCGCCGGTGGTCTGGACCACGCCCACGAAGTCGTTTGGGACCTCCTTGAGGTGGGCGAGCCGGTGCCACATGCGCAGGTCGCGGCCGTCGGCGCCCTCGAGCGGCTTGTACTGCTGGCTCGGGCCGTAGGACAGGTTGACCACGTTCATGAAGTAGGCGAGCAGGTTGATGAGGTCGCTCACGGCCGGGGTGCCGGCGGTGCCGACCGTGACCGGCATGTCGATGTCGAACGCGATGGCGTCGGCGGACAGGCCCTTGGCCCAGTTGTCGAGGGTCACTTCCTTGGCGTCACCGGCGACGGTGAGCGAGATGGTGCGCAGCGCTTCCATGGTGGGGCTCCTTGTGCTGTTGGATGGCGGTGGTGAGGGCGGTTAGGCGTTGCCCTTGGGGATGGCGGCGGCGGCGGCGGGGGAGACCTTGGCCACCATGGCGATGGCCTTGCGCCACAGCCACACGAAGGGCGCGGCGGCGAACACGACCAGCGCCATGACGGCGAGCAGCGTGAGGAGCGGGTGCTTCTTGACGAGGCCGAACAGCTCGGTGAAGAACGAACGCATGGGGGGTTCCTTTCAGGCGTGCAGCGTCGGGTTGGTCCACTCCGCTGGCGGGAGCGGGTGTCGCCACGTCGCGGCGCGGCGGGCGAAGTCGTCGCCGTACTCGTCGGCGAGGGTCTGGCGGTCGCGGTGGTTCTTCTGGAAGAAGGAGAACACCCGGGAGGCGGTGTCGCGACACCGCTTCGGGATGTCGCTCGCGCACGGGCTCACGAGGATGGTCGCGACGCCGTCCTTGTGCCCGTTGCGGTGGAGCCCCTGGAGCGTCTCGACGCAGGCCGGGTTGAGGTCGCCCACCTCGTCCACCAGGAGGACGAGGCCGCCGAAGCGGGCGGCGGCGCGGCAGGCCGCCACCGTGGCCTCGAAGTCCTCGGCGAGGCGCTCGTCCTCGGGCACCACCACGACGCGCATGAAGGTGCCGGCGAGCAGCTCGGACTGCGGGTCGGCCGCGGCGCGCACGTCCTCGCCGGTGACCACCTCGCCGAGCGGAGCCCACTCGCCGGTGGGGTCGAAGTAGACGACGCGCCGGGCCTCGGCGGCGAGCGCCGCCGCAAAGGGGGTCTTGCCGCAGCCGGGCATGCCGATGACCACGACGTGGTCACGGCGCACGAGGACGCCCCAGGGGTTGGAGGCGATGGCGGCGGCGGCGCTCAAGGCTTCTGCCCGTCCTTGGCCGGCTCGCGCGCCTTGAGCTTCGACGAGAGGCGCTCGACGAGGACGAAGGGGATGGCGGCCCACCGGATCGCCACGTCGAACCACCGGTAGCGGACGGCGAGCGGCACGAGGTACTCGGCGTCCTCCTGCGCCTCGGCCGCGGTGATGCGCTCGAAGGTGTAGCCGAAGGGCCACGCCAGCATGGACGCCACGCGGCCGACGAACCGCCAGAACATGGCGGCCTCCCGGCGGCGCTGCTTGTCGTCGCGGTCCGGCTCCTCCAGGTCGGCGGGGGCGTCGGGCTTCGCCTCGGCGGCGGGCTTGCCCGCCTTCCTGGCCTCCCGGGCGGCGCGCCGCTTCTCGGCGGCGGCGAGGCGCGCGGCCTCCCGCTGCTTGCGCCGCTGGTAGGCGGTCGACGGCGCGGACGGGGTCGGCTCGACCGGCTCGGCTGGCCCCGTCTCGGGGGTGGCCGGTGGCGCGGGCGCAGCGTCGGGCGGCGGCGAGCCGGCCCCGTCCACCACTGGCGAGGCGTCGGCCTCGTTCACCGGCCCAGCTCCGCGCGGACGGCGGCGAGCAGCTCATGGTTCCCGGTGCGCGCGGCTGCGGCGAGCCGCTCGGCCGGCTCGGCCTTCGGCATGAACTTGCCCGCCAGGCCGTCGAGGATGCTCGGCGGCGAGGCGTCGGCGGTGGGCTTCTTGATCTTCTTGGTGGCCATGGTGGGTCCTCACTTGCGACGGAACACGAGGGCGGCGACGACGGCGGCGGCGACGGCCAGGCCCGCGAGCACCGCCACGATCATGCCGGCCGCGCCGCCCGGCTTCGGGGGTTCGGTCGCGGCGCTCTTCGAGGCCGGCGCGTTCGCGCCCTTCACGGCCTTGGCGACGTCCTCACGGATGGCGCGCTCCAGGTCCGCCAGGTCGGTCTTGGTCGCGACCGCCACCGGCGGCGCGGGCTTCGGCGCCGGCTGCGCCGGTGCCGCGGCCGGCTTCGGGGCCGGTGGATCGGCCGGGGTCTCGGCCTTGGCGTCGTCGGTCTCTTCCACGCGCCGGACTTTGACGGGCCCATGGTCGGTCTGGTAGTGACGGGATGTGCCGACGAGTGCGGTGGACTTGGTTGGAGTGCGATGGGCGGACGCCAAGAGCGTCGCCGTCGCCGTGGGCGTCGAGGTCGGGACCGTGTGGCTGTGGGTGCGCCGGGGCGTGGTCCTCGCGCGGCGCCTGCCGGGTGACCGGGGCCGCGTGAGGGTCGCTCTCGACGGGGATGGGTTCCCGGTCCGGCCTAATGCCGGGCGTCGTCGACGGACAGCACGGTGAGGCCCGGCGTGCCCGAGAAGTGACGGGCGTTGGTGGTGAGCACCGGCGCGTCCAGTTCGATGCACGTCCCGATGATGAGCAGATCGCCCAGGTCCGGCACCGCCAGGCCGCGGCGCGCCCGCCACCTGGCGCGGTGGGCGCCCAGCTCGGCGGCGACGTGGGTCACCGGCAGGATACCGCGTAGCAGGTCAAGCAGCGCCTCCAGGTGGGCGAGCCGGCCGCCGCTCATGGTCGGCCGGCGCAGCAGCTCGGTGACGGTGACGGCGCTCGCCGCCAGCGTCCTCGGCGCCATGAGCCGCTCGACGGCGTGCCGCGCGGCGGCCTTCCCCTCCAGCTCGGCCGGGGTCGCGGTGGCCCGCGCCGGCTCCCAGGCGTCCACGAGGACGCTCGTATCGGCGAGGATCACGTCTCGCCTTTGTCGAGCTGGCGCATGTGCTCCCGGATGCGCTTGAGCCGCTCGGGCGCCGACGACCGGGCCCGCGCCTCCAGCAGCCCGAGCTGGCGCAGCCACGTCGACGTGTCCAGCTCCTCGGCTTCGGCCGCGGCGTCCAGCTCTGCCCGCTGCGCCTCGTTCAGCCTCATCGTCAGGTCCCAGCTCTTCGGCTTCGCCATGCCCCACACTGTACCCACAACGCCTTTCCGGGTCTACGGGCCCGCCAGGCCCTTGCGCCAAAAAGGACCGAATGAGGCGCACCCTAAACGGAGGGCGCCGACCCCCAGAACGACAGGGGCCGGCGCCAGACTTCCGCAGGGGGGTTTTTGGCGCACGCTAAGGCACGCCGGAGCCCTCCGGGGCGGTCCCGGTCCGTCGAGACGCCAGGAAGCGGCGCAGCGTCGTCGGCCGCACGCCCTTGATGAGCGCCGCCGCTCGGATGGACTGCCCGCCCTTCACCAGCTCGGCCGCCGCGTGTAGGAGCACCGTCGAGGCCGGCGGGCGGCCGACTGGCCAGCCCTTGGCGCTCGGGTCGAGCGCCTTGGGTGGCCCGCTCCGGTCGCGGTCCTCGGCCTCCACCCGCGCCAGGCCCGCCTTGGTCCGCTCGATGAGCCTGGCGCGCTCCTGCTCGGCCACCCACCCGAAGATGGCGATGAGCAGCGGTCGGACGGGGCTGGCGGTGTCGAGCCAGGTTTCCTGGACGCTCACCACCTGGACGCCGAGCCGGTCCAGCTCCAGCACTCGGCCGACGGCGCCGACCATGGTCCGGTCGAGCCGGTCGATCGCCCACACGGCGACGGCCCCCACCCGACCGGTGCGGACGTCCACCATGAGCCGGTCGAGCACCGGCCGCGCCTTGGCGGCGCTCTCCTGCTCCTCGTAGAGCACCGGGTCCCAGTGGCGAGCGGTTACCAGCCGCGACACGTCCCGGCGCTGGCTCTCGACCGTCTGTTTATCGCTACTTACCCGGAGGTAGAGCGCGGCCCGGGTCATGGCGCCCCTTTCCGGCCCGCCACCTCGTGCGCCTCGGCGAGCACCTCGCTCGTCTCGGTGCCCGGCACGTCCAACTGGTCAAAGTCACGACCGGCCAACAGGTCGCGGAGCTTGAAAGCTCGCGCCTCCAACTTGGCGATCTCCCCCTTGCGCTCCTTGACCAGCTCGGCCAGGTCGGCCCGCTTCCGGTCGATGCGGTCGAGCACCGCGCCGAGCTCGCGGCCTATCTCGGCGGCCGGCGTCGCCCTGGGGCGGCTCACGGCGCCCCGTCCTTCCTGTGCCGAACCTCGGACCCGGTGCCGCGGCACCTCGGGCAGTCCCCGCGCCGGCACGGCGCGAGCGGGTCCACGACGGCCGAGACCACCTGCGCCAGCGCCGCGCCGGCCGCCAGCATGAGCAGGCAGGCCCACAGAGGGTGCTCGAAGGCGAGCGCCATCATGACCGCGTCCTCGGCCGGCAGTAGAGCCCGCAGCCCTCGCACTGCTCCCACGGGCCAGGCGGCCAGGTTCCGCGCTCCGCGGGCGGCTTCTCGACGGCGCGCCACCGGTGGTCGCCGCCGGCCCGGCACGGATCGCGGTTCACGGCGCCTCTAGCGATTCGGTCCTTGACCTGGCCGAGCAGCTCCAGGGCGTGCGCGGCCGTCGGCGCGCGGGCGGTTCGCCGCCCGGCCTCGCGACGGGCGACGATGCCGGGACACAGGTCGTCCTGGATGTCGGAGGCCTTCACGCGGTGGTCCTCCGGCTGGCCGCGACGTCCTCACCGCGGAGCCTCGGGGTGGAGGCCGGCACGGCCATGGTGCCGCACCCGAACCTGCACACATGGAACCGCACCGAGCGGTAGCCCTTGGCGTGCAGTTGACCCACCTGTTCGAACGCGTCGCGGCGCCGGTGCCGGCGCAGCAACCAGCACAGGGCGGCTCGCCACCAGACGCGCGGGATGCGGGCGGGGTCGATGGAGGGGCGTGGGCTACGCATGGCGCGCCTCCTTCCGGCTGCGCTCCCAGGCGATGATGGCTCGGCGGACCGCCTCAACCATGGCCAGGTCGCGCCGGTTCGCCGCGGCGCGGCCGACGATGCCGAAGGGCAGGGACGCCTGCGCGGCCCACCTGGCGGCGAGGGCGCCGCCGGGGTTCTTCACCGCGGTCACGGTGAATCCGAGCTGCACCGCGTCGGGCGGCAGCTCCGCCAGGGCGACGCCGAGCGTCGGCCGGGCGGTCACCTCTCCGCAGGCGCAGTCGGGGTCGGACCCGTCGCAGCCGCTCGGGGCAGGCGGGGCGAAGTCGTGGCAGTCGCAGCCGGCCCGCCCGCACATGGGGACCGAGGTCCCGAAGCGGTGGGCGGCGGCCGGGTGACCGCAGTTCGGGCGAGCGCACGGGGTGGCGCCCGTGACGACGGATTCCGCGCTTGACCGGCCTCCCCCTGAACCGCTAGAAACTGCCCCGTTTCCGTGGTTCGGCTTCCTTGTCCCCCAAACTCCAGTCGGAATGATCCTCCGCAGCGTTGACTGCCGCAGCGCGGGAGGGTACAGAAGGCGCCGGTTCGTGGCCCCTTAGTCTAGCGGTTAGGACGTCGCCCTCTCACGGCGAAGACATGGGTTCGATTCCCGTAGGGGTCACCATCTTGCCCCGCCAGCCCTCGTCCAGCTGGCGGGGTTTTTCTTTGGCCGGCGCGTCCCGGCCCCCGGCGCGCCCAGAGGCGGAAGCCGCCCACGAACGCGTTGGCGTTGTCGCCGGCGCGGCACCCCGGCGGCAGCGCCTTCAGCTCGTGGACGTTGCCGCCCCCGAGCACCACGTCGTCCGGCTCCAGCGCGGCGATGAAGCGGGCCACCACGTCCTCGACGCGCCGGCGCCACCGCCTCCTGCCGGCCCGCCGCAGGCCGCGGAGCCCCACGTAGTCCTCGTAGGTGCCCTTCCGGTAGGGGAGGTGCCCGAGCTCCATCGGCTCGACCACGCCGTCGACCACCATGGCGGAGCCGAGGCCCGTCCCCAGCCCCAGGAAGAGCATCTTCCCGCCCCGGTAGCTCCCCAGCGCCTGCATGGCCGCGTCGTTGACGACCACCACCGGCCGGCCGAAGGCCTCGCGGAAGTCGAAGCCCACCCAGCCCGGCCCCAGGTTGTGCGGCTCCGCGACCGGCCGGCCGTGCAGCACCGGCCCCGGGAAGCCGACCGAGACCACGTCGAAGGTCCAGCCCGCGGCGAGCCGGAGGACGCCGGCGACCGCCTGGCGCGCCGTGAGCCGCGGCCCGGAGTCGAACCGCCGGGGCCGCCGCGCCCCGGTGACCAGGAGCTTCACGTGGGTGCCGCCCACGTCGACGGCCAGGACCCTCGGCGCCCGGCGGGTGGTTCGCCCGGCCACGCGGCTCACTCCGCGTCCGGCGCCGCGGCGCCGCGGAGCGAGGCGTCGAGGATCTCGATGGGCTGCGCGGCGCGGACGGCGGCGCCGCGGGCGCGCAGGTGGCGCTGGATGTGCAGCGTGCAGCCCGGGTTGGCGCTGGCGAGCCAGCCCGCGCCGGTGCCGAGGAGCGCCTCGGCCTTGCGGGCCCCGATGAGGTCGGCGCTGGCGGGCTGGACCAGGTTGTAGATGCCGGCGCTGCCGCAGCACTGGTCGCCGCTGGGGATCTCGACGAGGTCCAGGCCGGGGATGGCCTGGAGCAGCGCCCGCGGCGCCGCGGTGATCCGCTGGGCGTGACCGAGGTGGCAGGGGGAGTGGTAGGCCACCCGGGCCCGGAGCGGGTGGCGCTCGGCGCGCGCCGGCAGCGAGTGGGCCAGCTCGTTCACGTCGCGGACCTTCCCGGCGAAGGCGGCGGCGCGCGGCTCGAAGGCGTCCCCCTCGAAGAGCCGCTGGCAGTCCTTGAGGTGCGAGCCGCAGCCCGCCGAGTTGACGACCACCACGTCCAGCTCGACGGCCTCGAAGCGCTCGACGAGCGCCCGCACCATGGCCCGCGCCTCCTCGAGCCGCCCGGCGTGGGCGGAGAGGGCGCCGCAGCACCCCTGGCCCGGCGGCACCACCACCTCGCACCCCTCGCTGGCCAGCACCCGGGCCGTGGCCGCGTTCACGTTGGGGAAGAAGACGCCCTGCACGCAGCCGGTCACCAGCCCCACGCGCAGCCGCCGCTCCCCGGCGGCGGGCCAGGCCGCCGGGAGGCCGGGCGCCAGGCTGGCCAGGCCGATGCGCGGCGCCAGGGCGTCGAGCGCGGCCAGCCGCGAGGAGAGGAGCCGCAGCAGGCCGGTGGTCCGGAGGAGCCACTGCAGCCCGCTGCGCTGGTAGAGGAGCAGCAGGGCCGCCGCCACCCGCAGCCGGGCCGGGTAGGGGAAGAGGGCGAAGAGCAGGGCGCGGTGCAGCCGGTCGGCCGGGCCGCGCGGCAGGTCGCGCTCCCGCTGGTGGCGCGCCGCCTCGATGATCCGGTCGTAGCGCACGCCGGAGGGGCAGGAGCCCAGGCAGGCCATGCAGCCGAGGCAGCGGTCGAGGTGGAGCGCCACCTCCTCGTCCATCGCCAGGCCGCGGTCGCGGACGCTGCGCAACAGGTCGATGCGGCCGCGGGGCGAGTCCATCTCCTCGCCCCAGCTGATCCAGGTGGGGCAGGTGGGCAGGCAGAACCCGCAGTGGACGCAGTCGTCGAGGTGGCCGCGCGCGGTCATCTAGATCCCCCCCACGAAGCGCCCGGGGGCGAGGCGGCCCTCGGGATCGAGCCGGGCCTTGAGCCGCCGCATGACCGCGAGCGAGGCCGGCGGCGCGCCCCAGGCGTCGAGGCCGGCGCGCACCTCGGGCGGCGCGGCGGCGAGGGTGAGCGAGCCGCGCAGCGCCTCCAGGGCGGACCGCGCC
>JAJYAW010000082.1 GCA_021779335.1 Myxococcales bacterium
CCGCGAGGCCCGCGGCGACGCCCGCGGCGACGCCGGCACCGCCGCGCCCCGCCCCCGCGCCACCGCCGCCACCCGCGGTCATCGCGCCACCTTCACCCGCCGCCCTGGAGGATGACTGGAGCGACGTCCAGGCCGCGGCGCCGGTCAGCGCCCCGGAGCCGCTGCTCGACTTCGAGCCCGAGCCCATGGCCGCCGAGCCGCCGCCGAGCGCGCCCGCGCCCATCGAGATCTCGGAGGAGCCCATCCCGGCGCTCGAGCTGGCGCCCCTGCACGAGTTCGTGCCGCCGCAGGCCAGCACCGGCCACCAGGTCGCCCACGCGCCCGGCCCGGTCGGCGTCCCCGCCCCGGCCGCCGCCCCGGCCGCGGCGCCCGCCGTCGTCCAGGGTGGCGCCGGGATCACGCCCGGCCGCGCCTCCCCCGCCGACGGCGGTGAGGCGGTGCTCCGCCAGGCGCTCTCGCAGGCCTCCCGGGACGTCATCGAGCGGGTGGTCTGGGAGGTGGTCCCCCAGCTCGCCGAGACCATCATCCGCGAGAACCTCGAGCGGCTCGTGAGGGCGCGCCAGGGCTGATCCGGCCCGGCCCCTCCAACGGAACCAATCTCGCGCCCCGCCGGCCGCCGCCAGGAGCGGCGCCCCGGTGCAGGGCGCACGGAGCAGACGTGGAAGAGAACGGCACGACCAGTCGAACCGAGCTCGCCAAGGGCTACGAGCACCAGGAGGTGGAGGCGCGCTGGTACGCCTTCTGGAAGGGGCGCGGCTACTTCCACGGCGACGAGCACGACCGCTCGCGGCCGGCCTTCTCCATCGTCCTGCCGCCGCCCAACGTGACCGGCTCGCTCCACCTGGGGCACGCCCTCACCGCCACGCTGCAGGACGTCCTCATCCGCTGGAAGAAGCTCTCCGGCTACAACACGATGTGGCTCCCCGGCACCGATCACGCCGGCATCGCGACCCAGATGGTGGTGGAGAAGGAGCTCAAGAAGACCGAGAAGAAGAGCCGCCACGACCTGGGGCGCGCCGAGTTCCTGAAGCGCGTCTGGGCCTGGAAGGAGCAGTACGGCTCGCGCATCGGCCAGCAGCACCAGGCGCTGGGCGCGGCCCTCGACTGGGAGCGCGAGCGCTTCACCATGGACGAGGGGCTCTCCCGGGCGGTGCGCGAGGTCTTCGTGCGCCTCCACGAGGAGGGGCTCATCTACCGGGAGAAGAAGCTCATCAACTGGTGCCCGGACTGCCGCACCGCCCTCTCCGACCTGGAGGTGGAGCACGAGGAGGGGCACCCGGGAGAACTCTGGAGCTTCGCCTACCCGCTGGCGAGCGGGACGGGCGAGATCGTGGTGGCCACCACCCGCCCCGAGACCATGCTGGGCGACACCGCCGTGGCGGTGCACCCGGACGACGAGCGGTACCTCGGGCTGGTCGGGCAGAAGGTGCGCCACCCCCTCAGCGGCCGCGAGTTCCCCATCGTGGCCGACGCCGTGCTGGTCGACATGGCCTTCGGCACGGGCGCGGTCAAGGTGACGCCGGCGCACGACTTCAACGACTTCGAGGTGGGCAAGCGCCACGGCCTCGAGTTCCTCACCGTCATCGGCCCGGACGGCAAGATGACCGCCGCGGCCGGGCCGGTGGCCGGGCTGGACCGCTTCGAGGCCCGCCGGGAGGTCAAGCGCCTCCTCGAGGAGCGGGGGCTGGCCCGCGGGTCGAAGCCCAACCCCATGGCGCTCGGCCGCTGCCAGCGCTCGCAGACCGTGCTGGAGCCGCTCCTCTCCGACCAGTGGTACGTCAAGATCGCGCCGCTCGCGAAGCCGGCCATCGAGGCCGTGGAGCAGGGGAGGACGAAGTTCGTCCCCGAGCAGTGGACCAACACCTACATGGCGTGGATGCGCGACATCCACGACTGGTGCATCAGCCGCCAGCTCTGGTGGGGGCACCAGATCCCGGCCTGGTACTGCCAGGACGGCCACGTCACGGTGGCGCGCGAGACCCCCCGGGCCTGCTCGACCTGTGGCGCCGCGGCGCTGCGCCAGGACGAGGACGTCCTCGACACCTGGTTCTCCTCGGGCCTGTGGCCCTTCTCGACCATGGGCTGGCCGGACCGGACCGACACGCTCCGGACCTTCTACCCCACCTCCGTCATGGAGACCGGGCACGACATCATCTTCTTCTGGGTGGCCCGGATGATGATGATGGGCCTCCACTTCATGGGCGAGGTGCCCTTCAGGACCGTCTACCTGCACCCCATGGTGCGCGACGGCAAGGGCCAGAAGATGTCGAAGACCAAGGGGAACGTCATCGACCCCCTGGAGATCACCGGCAGGTACGGCGCCGACGCGCTGCGCTTCACGCTGGCCGCCCTGACCGCCCAGGGGCGCGACATCAAGCTCGCCAACGAGCGCATCGAGGGCTACCGGGCCTTCGCCAACAAGCTCTGGAACGCCTCGCGCTTCGCCCTCATGAACCTCACGGGCTACCTGGAGCGGGGCGGCGATCCGGCCGCGGCGGCGCGCACGGCGGCGGACCGCTGGATCCTGGCCCGCCTGCAGGTGGCAGTGAACGGCACCGTGGAGGCGCTCGAGGCCCTCCGCTTCAACGACGCCGCCAACACCGTCTACCACTTCGTGTGGCACGAGCTGTGCGACTGGTACGTCGAGCTGGCCAAGGAGGCCCTCTACGGCGAGGACCCGGTCCAGAAGGCCGGGGCGCAGGCGGTGCTGGTCCACTGCCTGAAGACCTCGTACCTCCTGCTCCACCCGTTCATGCCCTTCATCACCGAGGAGCTGTGGCACGTGCTGCGCGCCCAGGTGAGGGCCGAGGCCTGGCCCGACTCGATCATGGCCGGGCGCTACCCGGCGCCGGGCCCGGTCGACGAGGCGGCGGACCGCGCCTTCTCGCCGGTGCTGGGCATCATCGACGCCCTCCGGAACATCCGCGGCGAGATGGGCATCCCCTTCAAGGTGGCGCTCGGCCGGGCCACGCCGCTCCACGTGGCGGTGACCGACCCGGCGGTGCACCGGCTCCTCACCAGCGGCGAGGAGCGGCGGGTGGCCCGCCTGGCCAACGTGGAGCAGCTGGTGCTCCACCTGGCCGCCGCCACGCCGCATGCGCCGCAGTCCGCGGTGGCGGTTGGGGCCGGCTTCGAGGTGCGGGTGCCGCTGGCCGGGGTCATCGACCTGGCCGCCGAGACGGCGCGCATCGACAAGGAGCTGGCCAAGGTGGCCGCCGATCTCACGCTGCTGGAGAAGAAGCTGTCGAACCCGAGCTTCGTGGAGAGGGCCCCGGCGGAGGTGGTCGCCAAGGACCGCGCCAGGGTCGAGGAGCTGCGCGACGCGAGAGTGAAGCTGACCAACCACCGTGCCATGATGACGGGCACGGACAACCAGAGGGAGGATTCACCCATGGAGACGACGCCCCCCGCCGTTCCGCCTGCCGACCCCGCGCCCACCACGATGGTCGAGAAGGCCGAGCAGGCCGTCGAGAAGGTCCAGGAGAAGGTCCAGGAGGCCGTCAAGGCCGTGCAGGCGGCCGAGAAGGCGGTCGAGAAGAAGGCCAAGCCCGCGGTCGCCAAGGCCAGGAAGGCCGTCAAGAAGGCGGTGGCCAGCGGCAAGAAGGCCGGCCGGGCGGCCGTGGCCCGCGTGAGGAAGGCGGTCAAGAAGGCCACCGCCAAGAAGAAGCCGGCCCGGCGGGCCGCCAGGAAGGCGGCGCCCAGGAAGGCGGCCAAGGCGGCCAGGAAGCCCGCCCGGAAGGCCAAGAAGAAGTAGCCATGGCGAGCCTCTCCGCCCACGGCGAGCGGCTCCTGGACATCGCCCTCGAGGAGGACCTCCTCCTCGGGGACGCCACCAGCGAGGCCACCATCGACGCCGCGGCCGCCGGCGCGGCCCGGTTCCTCGCCAAGGAGGGGCTGGTCCTCGCCGGGACCGCGGTGGCGGCGCGCGTCTTCGAGCGGCTCGGGGCGCGGTGCCGCTTCGAGGTGGAGGACGGCGCCCGGCTCGAGCGCGGCGCCTGGTTCGGGCGGGTCGAGGGGCCCACCCGGGCGCTGCTGGCGGGCGAGCGGACGGCGCTCAACTTCCTGCAGCGCCTCTCCGGGGTCGCCACCGCCACCCGCCGCTGCGTCGAGGCGCTGGCGGCGGCCGGCGGCCGCACCCGGCTCCTCGACACCCGCAAGACGACGCCCGGCTGGCGGCTGCTGGAGAAGGCCGCGGTGCGGGCCGGCGGCGGCCACAACCACCGCGTCTCGCTGGGCGACGGCATCCTCATCAAGGACAACCACGTGGCCGCCTGCGGCGGCGTGGCCGAGGCGGTGCGCCGCGCCAGGGCCCGGGCCGGCGCCATGCTCCGCGTCGAGGTCGAGGTGGTGGACCTGCCCGGCCTGGAGGCCGCCATCGCCGCCGGCGCCGACATCGTCCTGCTCGACAACATGGAGGACGCCGCCATGGCCGAGGCGGTGCGCCGCGCCGCCGGGCGCGTCAAGCTGGAGGCCTCCGGCAACATGACGCTGGAGCGGCTGCCGCGCGTGGCCGCCACCGGGGTCGACTACGTGTCGATGGGGGCCATCACCCACTCGGCCGGAGCCGTCGACATCTCGCTCGAGCTCTCCTGAGGCGAGCCGCGCGGCGCTACCGCACGCGCCCCTCCCCGACCGCCAGCGCCAGCAGCGCCTGCGCGGCGTAGTACAGGGGCAGCCCCACCACCCGGTTCGACAGCCCGGGCCGGACGAAGCGGTCCCGCGCCACCGCCAGGTCCGAGGCGAAGAAGAGGGCCGCGCCCAGCCGGACCAGCGGCAGGCCCACGCCCAGGGCCAGCCAGAGCATGGTGCCGATGGCCAGGGCGTAGAGCAGCACCGGCAGTCGCATCGACCCGAGGTGGGGCCAGAGCCAGCGCACCACCAGGGCCGTCGCCGCCGCGACCGGCAGGGCCGCCCAGGCGGCCGGGTGGCCCGCGCCGGCGAAGGCGAGGGCGTAGGCGACGTGGGCCAGCAGGAACGCCCCCAGCCCCGCCAGGAAAACCGGGCGCCGGGCCGAGAGCAGCGCCGCGTCGCCCACCACGGAGAGCGCCAGGCCCGCCACGATCCCGCCCGCGAGCGGCCCCCGCGGCCCCTGGAGCAGCGCCAGCAGGACGAAGCCCGCCGAGGCGCCGAGCTTGCTGACGGCCCGCGCCGCCGCCGCGCCGCGCGCCTCGGCCGCCAGGTGGGCGAGCACCAGCAGGCCGATGGCGGCGATGGACGCCAGGGACGCCGAGGTCATGCGCCGAGTGCACCACGGCGCGCCGCCCGGCGCCACGCCCATCCCTCCCGGGCCCCGCGTTGACACGCCCCGCCCGCCCCCGCACAATCGCGCCACCGCATGGCCGAGCCGTCCGTCACCGGCAGCGAGGAGCTCGTCCTGGCCTTCCTGGCCGAGGCGGCCGACGACGTCGTCTCCGGCGAGGCCATCTCCGACAAGCTCGGCCTCACCCGCGCCGCCGTCTGGAAGCACGTCGAGGCGCTGCGCGGGCAGGGGTACCGCATCGACGCGGTGGCCTCGCGCGGCTACCGGCTGGTGGCCGTGCCGGATCGGCTGCGCGCCCTCGAGATCCGGCCGCTCCTCAGCACCCACGACGTCGGGCAGGTGCTCCACTGCCACGAGGAGCTGGGGTCCACCAACGACGAGGCCAAGGCGCTGGCCGACGCCGACGCCGGCCACGGCGAGGTGGTGGTGGCGGAGCGGCAGACCGGCGGGCGAGGCCGGCGCGGGCGGGGCTGGGTCTCCCCGCCGCGGCGCAACGTGGCCTTCTCCGTCATCCTGCGCCCCGAGGAGCTGCCGCCCAGCCGCGCCCCCGAGCTCACCCTGGTGGCGGCGGTGGCCGTGTGCGACGCGCTGCGCCACTCCGGCGTGGACGCCGGCATCAAGTGGCCCAACGACGTGCTGGTGGGCGGCCGCAAGATCGCCGGCATCCTCACCGAGCTGTCCGCCGAGTCGGATCGGGTCCACTGGGTGGTGGTGGGGGTGGGCGTCAACGTGAACGCCCGCCCGTCGGACTTCCCGGAGGAGCTGCGCGGCCAGGCCACCAGCCTGCTCATCGAGCGGGAGCACCCGTCCCCCCGCGCCCTCTTCCTGGCCGCCTGCCTCACCTCGCTGGAGGGCTGGTACGACCGGCACGCGGAGGAGGGCTTCGCCCCCATCCGCCAGGCCTGGCGCGAGCGCTCCGTCACGCTGGGCCAGGACGTCTCGGTCACCACCGACGGCGCCCAGGTGACCGGCCGGGCCGAGGACATCGACGAGACCGGGGCGCTGCTGGTCCGCACGCCGGCGGGCCTGGTCCGGGTCACCTCCGGTGACGTGGCGCTGCTCCGCCCCGCGGCGCGTTGACCGGCCTCCGGAGCGCGGCTAACCTCGCCGCGTGCTCCTCGCCATCGACGTCGGCAACACCAACACCGTCCTCGGGGTCTTCGAGGGGGCCGCGCTGCGCCAGCACTGGCGCATCGAGACCAGCCACACCCGCACCGGGGACGAGTACGGCATCCTGGTGCGGCAGCTCTTCGCCTCGGTGGGGCTGGACCACGCCGCCGTGAGGGCGGTGGTCGTCTCGAGCGTGGTCCCGCCGCTGGCCCTCACGCTCCACCAGATGTGCGCCCGCTACTTCGCGCTGCAGCCGCTCTTCGTGGGCCCAGGCGTCAAGACCGGCATGCCCATCCTCTACGAGAACCCGCGCGAGGTGGGGGCCGACCGGGTGGTCAACGCGGTGGCGGCCTTCGAGAAGTGGAAGGGGCCGCTCATCGTGGTCGACTTCGGCACCGCCACCACCTTCGACGCGGTCACGCCCAGGGGCGAGTACCTGGGCGGCGCCATCTGCCCCGGCGTCTCCATCTCCATGGAGGCCCTCTTCCGCTCCGCCTCCAAGCTGCCGCGCGTCGAGTTCAGCCGCCCGCCGCAGGTGGTGGGGCGCAACACCGTCCACTCCATGCAGAGCGGCCTGGTCTTCGGCTACGTCGGGCTGGTCGACGGGATCTGCGGACGCATGGCCGAGGAGCTGGGCACCGGGCCCAAGGTGGTGGCCACCGGCGGCCTGGCCACACTGGTGGCGGGGCTCTCCAGGGCCATCACCGCGGTGGACGAGCACCTCACCCTCGACGGGCTGCGCATCATCTTCGAGCGGAACCGGTGAGGGCCGGCCGATGAGCGGCGCTTCCAGCACGACCGCCGACGAGGTGCGCGCCGCCCTGGACGAGGGGCTGGCCGCCTTCCGGGCTCGCGACCTCCCGGCGGCCCACCGCGCCTTCGAGCGGGCGCACCGCCGCGGCCCGAGCCACCCTCGCGCCATGTCCTGGTACGGCGTCACCCTGGTGCTGGTGGAGCGCAACCTGAGCCTGGGCGTGTCGCTGTGCGACCAGGCGCTGCGCCCCGGCCCCGACCCGGAGCTGCTCCTCAACCTGGCGCGCGTCCACCTGGCGCTCAACCAGCGGGAGCGGGCGGTGCGGGCCGTGGAGCGAGGGCTGCAGGCGGCGCCCGGCGACGAGCCGCTGCGGTCGGCGCTCCGGGCGCTGGGCACCCGGCGCACCCCGGTCCTCCCGTTCCTGGACCGCGGCAACCCCCTCAACCGGCTGCTGGGACGGCTGCGCCACCGCTGGTCGCGCCGCCACGGCGCCGCCGGGGAGCTCTCCCCCCTGGCGCTCGGTGCGCCCCCCGAAGCACCTGGGAGCTGACATGCCCGCCTGCCCGCTGCCGCTCGACGTCCTCCCCAAGCCGCTGCAGAAGCACGCCGACCCGAAGGCCCCGGCGCCGCTGCGCCTCATGGGCGCCAAGGGGCTGGTGCCGGCCGTGGCGGCCGCCGACCTGGTGACGCTCCTCTGCGTCCTCTCCTACGACGACGACGCCGGGGTGGCGGCGGCGGCGGTCAAGACCGCCGAGGGGCTGCCCGACAAGATCTTCGGCGTGGCGCTCCGCTCCGAGGGGCTGCGCGGCCCGGTGCTGGACTGGCTGGCCGACCGCTTCGCCTCCAACGAGGCCGCCCTCGAGCTCATCCTGCTCAACGCCGCCACGCCCGACGAGACCTTGGCGCGGGTGGCGCTGACCGCCTCGCAGAAGCTCGGCGAGATCATCCGCCAGAACGAGCTCCGCCTGCTGAGGCACGACCCCATCATCCGGGCCCTCTGCCGGAACCCGCACGCCCTGGCCTCCACCATCGACGGCGCCTGCGACTTCTGCGTGCGCAACGGGCTGACGCTCCTCGACGTCCCGCAGCTGGTGGAGGCCCACCGGCGCGTCCACGGCGTGGACCCGGTCCAGCGGGCGGAGGACGTGGAGACGGCCGAGCGGCTCATGGCCGAGTACCGCCAGGAGCTGGCCACCGAGCCGGTGGAGGGGGCGCGCGGGCCGGAGGGCGAGGAGGAGGCGAACCGCAAGCTCAACATGACCCAGCGCATCATCAAGATGTCGGTCAGCGAGAAGATCAAGCTGGCCACGCTGGGCAACAAGGAGGCCCGCACGCTCCTGCTGCGCGACTCGAACAAGCTGGTCTGCATGGCCGCCGCCACCAGCCCCCGCATCACCGACGGCGAGATCCTGGGGCTGGCCAACTCGCGCACCGTCCAGGCGGACGTGCTCCGCTACATCTACTCCAACCGCGAGTTCACCAAGACCTACGCCATCAAGGCCTCGCTGGTGAAGAACCCCAAGGTGCCGCTCCCCTTCGCGCTCAAGATGATGTTCACGCTGCAGGAGAAGGACATCAAGGAGCTGGCGCGGGACCGCAACGTGCCGCAGACCATCCAGTCGCAGGCCAAGGCCTTCATGATGAAGAAGGAGCAGGCGGCCAAGGTCAACATGGACAAGAAGTGAGCGAGGCCGGGCGCTACTCCAGCTTCGCCCCGGGCGCGGGCGGGCGGGGCGCCACGGCCTCCGGCGGCAGCCCCTCCTCGAGCAGCTGCAGCGCGATGGCCAGCGCCTTGCGGGCCTTGTCGCGCACCCGCTCGTCGCCCTTGATCTTCAGGTAGGCCTTGACGACCCGCTCCTCGTTCTTGGCGTTGGCCGCCTCGAGGTCGCCGATGCGCTTCCGCAGGTCGGCGCCCCGCTTCTCCACCTCGGAGCGGGCGCCCTCCACCTCACCGCGGGCCACGATGAGCTCCGTCCGGAGCTCCTCGACCTCGCGCTCCACGCGGGCGGCCTCGGCGGCCACGCCGGCCAGCTCGGCCACCTTGGCCTCCAGGCCGCGGGCGGCCTCGGCCGCGCTGGTCCGGTGGCGCAGGGCCTCGGCGGCGGCGGCGGC
>JAJYAW010000083.1 GCA_021779335.1 Myxococcales bacterium
AGCCCGCCTTCCGGTAGGCGCCGGGCCGGGCGCCCGCGGCGGCGCACCCGCGCGGGCGGAGCCTACCCGCTGTACACGTGCGCCGACTCCTCCGCCGTGGGCAGGATGCCCATGCCGAGGTAGGTGAACATGACCACCGCGAAGCCGATGATGGCCAGCCAGGCGGCCCGCTCGCCGCGCCAGCCGCGCACCTTGCGCAGGTGCAGGTAGGCGCCGTAGACGAGCCAGGTCACCAGCGACCAGTTCTCCTTCGGATCCCAGACCCAGAAGTCGCCCCAGGCGCTCTTGGCCCAGACCGAGCCGACCAGCAGGCCGATGGTCAGCATGATGAAGCCGAAGCGGACCACCCCGTAGGCGATGGCGTCGAGGTCGAGCGGCTGGCCGGTCAGGATGGTGCCGGCCTTCATCTCGAGGAGCCGCTGCACCCAGGGCAGCCGCGCCGCCAGGAGCTGCACCACGGCCACGCCGGTGGCGAAGGCCACCGCCGCGTAGCCCAGGAAGTAGACCATGACGTGGGGCACGAACCAGCCCGACTGGAGCGCCGGCGGGAGCTTGACGATCTCGGCGTCCCACTTGAAGAGCGCGTAGCCCATGGCGCCGAAGGTCATGAGGGCGGCCGGCAGGCCGAAGACCCGGGTCTTGTAGAGCCGCTCGGCCACCACGTAGAGCAGGCCGATGTTGAAGGCGAAGTAGACCATCGACTCGAAGAGCGACTTGAGCGGCGCGCGCCCCGCGTCGATGTAGCGGCCCGCGATGAGGGCGGCGTTGAGGATGACGGCCGCCACCATGAAGGCGGTGCCGAGCCGGCCGACGATGGCCTTGGTGGACCGCCAGGCCGCCGCGTAGGCGGTCATGGAGGCGGCGTAGAGCAGGCCGGTGATGGCGAAGAAGGGGTGCTCGGCGAAGACGTACTGGAGCATGGGGGCTCCTCCTCTCTACGACGGGGTCCCGGACGGCGGGGGGGGGGCCGGCCGCTCGATGCCGCCGCCGCGCAGGCGGGGCTCGACGTAGAACATGTAGGCCACCCCGAGGCAGATGAGCGTGAAGCCCGCGAAGACCCAGGTGACGCCCGGATCGCGCACCGCCTCGAGGCCGGAGTAGGTGGGCTGCTCGGGGTTGTAGTTCACCTGGTAGAGCGTCCAGCCGCCGAAGGTGAACGGATCGTTGACGGAGATGACGGCGGGCTCCACCACGTCGCCCTGGCGGGCGGTGACGTGGGACAGGTAGGCCTTGGCCTCGCCCTCGCGCCGCTCGAAGGCCAGGAAGGCGTTCGGGCTGCCGAGCCGGACGGCCCGCGGCTGGTTCGCCAGGAGGAGCTCGTCCTTGAGGACGCCGCCCGAGCGGGTCTCCAGGAGCACCGCCGGGTTCCGCCAGGCGGCCGGATCGCCGTAGTCGACGGAGCGGCTGCCGTACTCGGTGGTGCGCACGGCGCTCTGCAGGAGCGGCCCGACGCGGACGGCGCCGCCCAGGAGCGCCAGGCCGTCGGTGAGCGGCAGGACCTGCTCGCCGTCGGCGGTGTGGACCACCACCTGCCGGGCCTCGTCGGAGATCAGGAAGGCCATGGGCACGCCCGGCGGCGGCGCCGGCCGGGCCGCGGCGAAGGCCACCGCCAGGCGGCCGTCGGCGGAGGTGACGCTCTCGCCGTGGACGAGCCAGCGGCTCTTCCCCTCCACGGTGACCTGCAGGGCCGGCTGCCCGCCCGGCGCCGCCGCCGCCGTGGTGGTGCGGACGAAGTCCGGGTAGACGCCCTTGAGCCGGAAGGAGTCGCCGGCCGGGAGCCGGTGCCAGGTGAGGTCGGGCGCGCGCGCGGAGTCGTCCGACAGGGCCCGGCGCTCCTGGAGCGGGTCGAAGCTGGTCTTGAGCCTGGGCCCCTCCAGCGGCACGCCGTCGCGGACGGTCCGCTCCACCTCGTAGTAGGTGACGCGGTACTCGGTCTGGTAGTTGACGAGGTCGAACTGGTCGAGCTTGAGCTCGAAGCCGAGCGGGGCGAGGGCGCCGGTCGGCTGGCCGCCCCGGGTGACGCGCACCTCGGTGGCCACGGCGCCGCCGGCGAAGAGGTCGATGCGGCCACGCACCGACAGCACCGAGGAGGCGGCCGCGCCGGCGCCGGTCACCAGCAGGCCCACGTGCGCGACGAAGAAGCCGGCCCGCCTGGCCGAGACCGGCCAGCGCAGCGAGGCCGAGGAGATGATGGCGGCGCCGAAGAGGGCGTTCAGGCCGGCGAAGGGCAGGCCGTGGAAGATGTCGTCGAAGCGGAGCGCCACGATGATGGGGCCGAAGGCCCCGTAGCGCTGCAGGTAGAGCGCCGCCGGCTTCCCCTGCAGCACCAGCGTCCCGATGATGGCGAAGACCGCCAGCGCGATGAGGAGCGTGGCGGTGAAGCGGAAGCCGGCCAGCGTGGTGCGCAGCCGCCCCGGCACCGCGAAGGCCAGCGCGAGCACGACCAGGCTGGCCAGGCCGGAGGCCGCCACCAGCGTGAGCGGGCCGGGCGGCACCCAGATCTGGAGCACGGCGCCGAGGATCATGGCGCCGGCCACCAGCAGGGCGGTGAGACGGGCCTCGCGCTCGGCGGCGGCGCCGGCCGCCGGCGGGGCGGCGGGGGACGATGGTGCTGGACTCACGATGACCTCCGTGCCCGCCGCCGGAGCAAGGCATGTGCCCCGGCCGGCGGCGTCGAATTCCCAGTGATCCGGGGTGACTCCGCCCTGGCCCGGCGAGCCGGCCACGCAGGATCGGCGAGCGCACACCGGCAGGGCGCAAACGCTGCGCCCGCCGTCGGCCTCCGGACAGCCCGGTCGACGGGCGCGGGACCATCGCATATCGGGACCGCCATCGGAAGAGGAACGGCGCGGGGGACCGGAACATTCTCGCCGCCCCCGGCCGCCGCCGCGGCCGCCGCGCCGTGCAAAAGAACCTTGTGGCCCTGGGCTCTTGACGCACTTTCACCGGATCGGTGAAACTCGACGGTCCACCACAGAAGCACCGGCGAGCGTTCCCCGACAGGCGCTCCACCAGCGATCCGGCGGACGAGCGCCGGGCGTGCCGGGAGCCATTCCCCCGAGGGCCGAGAAGAGATGAGCGAGACCGGGTACCCAGCGAAGCAGGGCCTCTACGATCCGCAGCACGAGAAGGACGCCTGCGGCTTCGGCTTCGTGGTCGACATCCAGGGGCGCGCCTCCCACGACATCGTCGAGAAGGCCCTCACCGTGCTGGTGGGGCTGGAGCACCGGGGCGCCGTGGGCGCCGAGAAGAACACCGGCGACGGCGCCGGCATCCTGCTGCAGGTGCCGCACGCCTTCCTGCGCGAGCGCTGCGGCCGGCTCGGCTTCGCCCTGCCGGGCGCGGGCCACTACGGCGTGGGCATGGTCTTCCTGCCGCCCTCCGCCGAGGGGCGCGCCGCCTGCGAGCGCATCTTCGAGGAGACGGTCCGGGCCGAGGGGCAGTTCGTGCTCGGCTGGCGCGACGTCCCCACCGACGACGCCACCCTGGGCCCCTCGGCCCAGGCCTCGCAGCCGGTCATCCGGCAGGTCTTCGTGGGGCGGGGCGAGGGCGTCCCGGCCGTGGCGGCCTTCGAGCGGAAGCTCTACGTCATCCGCCGGCTGGTGGAGAAGCGGGTCTCCCGCTCCGCCATCCCGGGGCGCACCCACTTCTACGTGCCCAGCCTCAGCCACAAGACCATCGTCTACAAGGGGATGCTCAACGCGCCCCAGCTGCGCGAGTTCTACCCGGACCTGCAGGACCCGGCCATGACCTCGGCGCTGGGGATGGTCCACTCGCGCTTCTCCACCAACACCTTCCCCTCCTGGTCGCGCGCCCACCCCTACCGCTACATCTCGCACAACGGCGAGATCAACACGCTGCGGGGCAACATCAACTGGATGCACGCGCGCCAGTCGATGATGAGGTCCGGCCTCTTCGGCGAGGACCTGCAGAAGATCCTCACCGTGGTGGACACCGACGGCTCCGACTCCGGCATGTTCGACAACGTGCTGGAGCTGCTCACCCTGGCCGGGCGCGAGCTGCCCCACGCCATGATGATGATGGTGCCGGAGCCGTGGAGCCGGCACGAGACCATGAGCGCGGAGAAGAAGGCCTTCTACGAGTTCCACTCCTGCCTGATGGAGCCCTGGGACGGCCCGGCCTCCATCGCCTTCACCGACGGCGTGCGCATCGGCGCCACGCTGGACCGCAACGGCCTGCGCCCCTCGCGCTACTACGTCACCAAGGACGACCTGGTGGTCATGGCGTCGGAGGTGGGCGTGCTCGACCTGCCGCCCGAGCAGGTGGTCAAGAAGGGGCGGCTCCAGCCGGGGCGCATGTTCCTGGTGGACACCGCGCAGAAGCGCATCGTCTCCGACGACGAGCTCAAGGAGCGCATCGCCCGCGAGAAGCCCTACGGCGAGTGGCTGGAGGAGTACTGCGTCCGGCTGGACCAGCTGCCCAAGCCGCCCCGGGTCATCGAGCCGGACCACGAGACCGTGCTGCGGCGCCAGGAGGTGTTCGGCTACACCTCCGAGGACGTCAAGATCCTCATCACGCCCATGGCCACCGACGGCACCGAGCCCATCGGCTCGATGGGCACCGACACGCCGCTGGCGGTCCTCTCCGAGAAGCCGCAGCTCCTCTTCGGCTACTTCAAGCAGCTCTTCGCCCAGGTGACCAACCCGCCGGTGGACGCCATCCGCGAGGAGATCATCATGGCGGTCGAGACCGCCGTGGGGCCGGAGGGCAACCTGCTCGAGCCCGGGCCGGAGAGCGCCCGCCAGCTCTCCCTGCCGTCGCCGGTCATCCGCAACGAGGAGCTCGAGAAGATCCGGGCCCTCGACGGCGGCCCCACCTCCAAGGGGCTGAAGGCCATCACCCTGCCGACGCTCTTCAAGGCGTCCGGCGGCGGGGCCGCCCTGCGCAAGGCGCTGGAGGACCTGCGCTGGAAGACCTCGGAGTGCATCGCCGAGGGCTACAACATCATCATCCTCTCGGACCGCGGCCACGACGCCGAGGACGCCCCCATCCCGTCGCTGCTGGCGGTGGCGGCGGTGCAGCACCACCTCATCCGCGAGGGGACCCGCACGCGCTGCGGCCTGGTGCTCGAGTCGGGCGAGCCGCGCGAGGTGCACCACTTCGCCCTGCTGACCGGCTACGGGGCCAGCGCCATCAACCCCTACCTGGTGTTCGAGACCCTCCACGACCAGGTGCGGCTGGGGATGATCGAGGGCCCGGCCCACGAGGCCGAGAAGAAGTTCGCCAAGGCGGTGGCCAAGGGGATCGTCAAGGTCATCTCCAAGATGGGCATCTCGACCATCCAGAGCTACCACGGCGCCCAGGTGTTCGAGGCCGTCGGCCTCAACCAGGACTTCATCGACGAGTACTTCACCTGGACCGCCACCCGGGTGGGCGGGGTGGGCATCGACGTGGTGGCCAAGGAGGCGCGGCTGCGCCACGAGCGCGGCTTCCCGCCGGTCCGCCCCATCGTCCACCGCAGCCTGCCGGCCGGGGGCCAGTACCAGTACCGGGCCGGCGGCGAGCACCACCTCTTCAACCCGGAGACGGTGCACCGGCTCCAGCTCGCCACCCGCACCAACGACTACAAGGCCTTCAAGGACTACACCGCCCTCGTCGACAACCAGTCGCGGCACCTGTGCACCCTGCGCGGCCTGATGGACCTGAAGCCGGGCGCGCGGGCGGTGCCCATCGAGGAGGTCGAGCCCGTCGAGTCCATCATGCGCCGCTTCAAGACCGGCGCCATGAGCTACGGCTCCATCTCCAAGGAGGCGCACGAGGCCCTGGCGGTGGCGATGAACCGCATCGGCGGCAAGTCCAACACCGGCGAGGGCGGCGAGGACCCGGCCCGCTACGAGCCGGAGCCCAACGGCGACTCCAAGAACTCGGCCATCAAGCAGGTGGCCAGCGGCCGCTTCGGCGTCACCTCGAACTACCTGGTCCACGCCCAGGAGCTGCAGATCAAGATGGCCCAGGGCGCCAAGCCCGGCGAGGGCGGCCAGCTGCCCGGCTCCAAGGTCTACCCCTGGATCGCCCGGACCCGCCACGCCACCCCCGGCGTGGGGCTCATCTCCCCGCCGCCGCACCACGACATCTACTCCATCGAGGACCTGGCCCAGCTCATCCACGACCTCAAGAACGCCAACCACCGGGCCCGCATCTCGGTGAAGCTGGTGGCCGAGGTCGGGGTGGGCACCATCGCGGCCGGCGTGGCCAAGGCGCACGCCGACGTGGTGCTCATCTCCGGCTACGACGGCGGCACCGGCGCCTCGCCGCTCACCTCCATCAAGCACGCCGGCATCCCGTGGGAGCTCGGCCTGGCCGAGACCCACCAGGTGCTGGTCATGAACGACCTGCGCAGCCGCATCACCGTGGAGGTCGACGGGCAGCTCAAGACCGGCCGCGACGTGGTCGTCGGCGCGCTGCTGGGCGCCGAGGAGTTCGGCTTCGCCACCGGGCCGCTGGTGGTGCTGGGCTGCGTCATGATGCGGGCCTGCCACCTCAACACCTGCCCGGTGGGCGTGGCCACCCAGGACCCCAGGCTGCGCGCCCGCTTCACCGGCGATCCGGCCCACCTGGTCAACTTCATGCGCTTCATCGCCCAGGAGGTCCGCGAGTACATGGCGGAGCTGGGCTTCCGCACCGTGGAGGAGATGGTGGGGCGGTCCGAGCGGCTCGAGCTGCGGCGCGCCGTCGACCACTGGAAGGCGCGCAACCTCGACTTCTCGCGCATCCTCTTCAAGCCCACCGTGCCGCGCCACTACGGCCGCACCTGCACCATCCCGCAGGACCACGGCATCGAGCGCAGCCTGGACGCCACCACGCTGCTCGGGCTGGCCCGGCCGGCGCTGGAGCAGGGCCAGCCGGTCGACGCCACGCTGCCCATCCGCAACGTCAACCGGGTGGTGGGCACCATGGTGGGCTCGGAGCTGACGCGCCGCCACGGCCCGCAGGGGCTCCCCCCCGGCACCGTCACCTTCCGCTTCCAGGGCTCGGCCGGCCAGTCCTTCGGCGCCTTCATCCCGCGCGGCATGACGCTGACGCTGGAGGGCGACGCCAACGACTACGTCGGCAAGGGGCTCTCGGGCGGGACCATCGCGGTCTTCCCGCCGCGCGGCTCGGCCTTCGTGCCCGAGCAGAACGTCATCGTCGGCAACGTGGCGCTGTACGGCGCCACGAGCGGCGAGGCCTACTTCCGGGGCACGGCCGGCGAGCGCTTCGCGGTGCGCAACTCGGGCGCCAGCGCGGTGGTGGAGGGGGTGGGGGACCACGCCTGCGAGTACATGACCGGCGGCCGGGTGCTGGTGCTCGGCAAGACCGGCCGCAACTTCGCCGCCGGCATGTCCGGCGGGGTGGCCTACGTGCTCGACGTGGACGGCACCTTCCCGGTCGCCTGCAACCCGCAGATGGTCGGGCTCTCCCAGGTCGAGGACCCCGAGGAGCTCGGGCAGCTCCGGGCGCTGGTGGAGCGCCACGTGGCGCTCACCGGCAGCGCCCTCGGCCAGGAGCTGCTGGACGGCTGGAGCCAGCTGGCCCGCAGGCTGGTCAAGGTGCTGCCGCACGACTACCGGCGCATGCTGGAGGCGCAGCGGAGGCTCCGGGCCAAGGGGATGAACCAGGAGGAGGCGGAGCTCGCCGCCTTCGAGATGAACGCGCACGACGAGGCGCGGGTGGGTGGGAACTAGCACATGGGCAAGCCGACCGGATTCATGGACTACCAGCGCGCCGTCAAGCTGGACCGCCCGCCGCTGGAGCGGATCAAGGACTGGAGCGAGGCCCACCCGGCCTACGCGGAGCAGGTGCTGCGCGAGCAGGGGGCCCGCTGCATGGACTGCGGCATCCCTTACTGCCACACCGGCAAGCTCATCGCCGGCATGGCCTCCGGGTGCCCCATCAACAACCTCATCCCGGAGTGGAACGACCTCGTCTACCGCGGCCAGTGGAAGGAGGCCTTCATCCGGCTGGCCAAGACCAACAACTTCCCGGAGTTCACCGGGCGGGTCTGCCCGGCGCCCTGCGAGGGGTCCTGCACCTGCGGCCTGAACGGCCAGCCGGTGACCATCAAGACCATCGAGGTCACCATCATCGACCGCGCCTTCGCCGAGGGCTGGGTGGTGCCGGAGCCGCCGCCCATCCGCACCGGCAAGCGGGTCGCGGTGGTGGGCTCGGGGCCGGCCGGCCTCAGCTGCGCCGCGCAGCTCAACCGGGCCGGCCACGCCGTCACCGTCTTCGAGCGGGCCGACCGGCCGGGCGGCCTGCTCATGTACGGCATCCCCAACATGAAGCTCGACAAGGGGGTGGTGGAGCGGCGCGTCAAGCTGCTGGCCGACGAGGGCATCCGCTTCGTCACCGGCACCGAGATCGGGGTGCACATCCCGGCCGAGCGGCTCACCAAGGACTACGACGCCGTGGTGCTGGCGGGCGGCGCCACCGCCGCGCGCGACCTGCCGGTGGAGGGGCGCAAGCTCCAGGGCATCCACCTCGCCATGGAGTTCCTGCAGGGGAACACCAGGAGCCTGCTCGACTCCGGGCTGGCCGACGGCCGGTTCCTCTCGGCGAAGGGGAAGCGGGTGGTGGTCATCGGCGGCGGCGACACCGGCACCGACTGCGTCGGCACCTCGATCCGGCACGGCGCCACCGCGGTCACGCAGCTCGAGATCCTGCCGCGCCCGCCCGACGCCCGCGCCGCCGACAACCCGTGGCCGCAGTGGCCCAAGGTCTACAAGATGGACTACGGGCAGGAGGAGGCGGCCGCGCTGTGGGGGAGCGATCCGCGCAGGTACCAGGTGCTCACCAAGCGCTTCGTGGGCGACGACCAGGGCCGGGTCAAGGAGCTCCACCTCGTCTCGGTGGAGTGGGTCAAGGGCGCCGACGGCCGCTTCGGGCCCAAGGAGGTGCCGGGCTCGGAGCAGGTCCTCCCGGCCGACCTGGTGCTGCTGGCGCTCGGCTTCGTGGGGCCGGAGAAGACCGTTCCCGGCCAGCTCCAGTGCAAGCTCGACGACCGCGGCAACGTCTGGACCGACGAGAACAAGATGACCAGCGTCCCGGGCATCTTCGCGGCCGGCGACATGGCGCGCGGCCAGTCGCTGGTGGTCTGGGCCATCAACGAGGGGCGCCTGGCGGCCCAGGCGGTGGACCGCTACCTGTCCTACGGCGAGACGGTGCTGTAGCCGCCCGGGCCGCGCCCCCGCCTCGCGCTGCGCCCGGCCCCCCCCCCCGCGG
>JAJYAW010000001.1 GCA_021779335.1 Myxococcales bacterium
CCGCCCTCCCTCCGGGCCCGGGTCCACGCCCGGGCGGCCGCCGCCCTGGCGCCCGGCGGGCTGCTCGTCCTCGAGGCCTTCACGCCCGCCCAGCTCGCCCTCGCGAGCGGCGGGCCGCGGCAGCGGGAGCTGCTCTACGACTCGGGCCTGCTGCGCCAGGACTTCGCCGGGCTGGAGTGGGACCCGCTCGTCGAGGAGGAGGTCGACCTCGACGAGGGGCCGCTCCACCGCGGCCGCGCCGCCGTCGTCCGTGGTATCGCTCGCCGCCCCCGCTGACCCCCGCTGACCCCCGGGACCCCGCCCATGCCCTCCGCCACCCCTGCCGTGCCGCCGCCTCCTCCCGCCGCCGTCGATCTCGGCGTGGCCCTCCGCTGGCCGGGGCTCCTCGTCGTGGCCGGCGGCGTGCTGGCCTGCCTCCCGGGCGTCCCCGCCGCGGCGGCCCTGGCCGTCGGCGCCGCCATCGCCCTCACCGTCGGCAACCCGCTGGCCCGGCGGACCGGCCCCTTGGCCAAGAAGCTGCTGCCGGCGGCGGTCATCGGCCTGGGCGGCGCCATGGACCTGGAGCAGGTGGCCCGGGCCGGCGCCAGGGGCTTCGGCTACACCGTGGTGAGCATCGGCGCGACGCTGGCGCTGGGCTGGCTGCTGGCGCGCTGGCTGGGGGTGGATCGCAAGACCGGGACGCTGGTCTCGGTCGGCACCGCCATCTGCGGCGGCAGCGCCATCGCCGCGGCCGCCCCGGTCCTGGGCGCGGACGACCGCGAGCTGTCGGTGTCGCTCGGCACGGTCTTCCTCCTCAACTCGGTGGCCCTCCTCGTCTTCCCCCCCATCGGCCACGCGCTGGGGATGGGCCAGAAGGCCTTCGGCCTGTGGGCGGCGCTCGCCATCCACGACACGAGCTCGGTGGTCGGCGCGGCGCTCCAGTACGGGCCGGAGGCCACCACCGTCGCCACCACCGTGAAGCTGGCGCGCGCCCTCTGGATCGTCCCGGTCACCCTCGCCATCGGCGTGCTGGAGCGGCGCCGCGGCGGCGCGACCGGCCACCGGGGCGGCCGCCCGCCCTGGTTCATCCTGGGCTTCCTGGCCGTGGCCGCGGCCGCCACCTACCTGCCGACCCTCCGGCCCGCCGGCCTCCTCCTGGCGAAGGTGGCCGAGCGGGCCATGGTGGTCACGCTCTTCCTCATCGGCCTCGGGCTGTCGCGGGAGAGCCTGCGCGCGGTCGGCGCGCGGCCGCTCCTGCTCGGGGTCGGGCTCTGGGTGGTGGCCCTGACCGGGACGCTGACGGCGGTGCTGCTCAAGGTGGCCGCGATCTAGCCTCCCCCGTTCAGGCCAGCCGCCCCCTTTCCCCGCCCGCCGGCTCCAACCGCCATGGCCAAGACAGCGCTCATCCTCGGTGGCGGGTTCGCAGGGCTCGAGGCCGCCATCCACCTGCGTCAGGCGGGGCTCGACGTCACGCTGGTCTCCGACCGGCCCTTCCTCTTCATCTACCCGACGTCGATCTGGGTGGTGACCGGCGAGCGGGCCCTCGACCAGGTCACGCTCGACCTCGCCGACGCCGCCCAGCGCCACGGCTTCCGCTTCGTGGAGGGGGCCGTGGAGTCGATCTCGGCGGCCCGCCGCTCGGCGGTGGTGGGCGGCCAGGAGCTGGCCGCCGACCACCTGGTGGTGGCCATGGGCGGCGACCGGCTCAAGCCCAAGGGAAACGAGACGACCTTCACGCTCGGCGGCGCCCCCGAGAACGTCCAGCGGCTCCACGACGCGCTCGAGGCCCTCCTCGCCAAGGGCAGCGGGCGCATCGCCATGGGCTTCGGCGGCAACCCCAAGGACACCTCGACGGTGCGGGGCGGCCCGGTCTTCGAGGTCATGTTCAACGTCGACCACCTGCTGCGGCGCCGCGGCCTGCGCCAGGCCTTCGAGCTCACCTTCTTCGCCCCCATGCCGAGCCCCGGCGAGCGGATGGGCAAGCGGGCCGTCGGCGCCATCCAGGCGATGTTCGACCGGCTCGGGATCGGCCGGCGCTTCGGCAAGAAGATCGATCGGTTCGAGCCGGGCGGCGTGGTCTTCGAGGACCAGTCGCGGCTCGACGCCGACCTGGTGGTGTTCCTGCCGGCCGGCGAGGGCCACCCGGTCGTCAAGGGCTCGGACCTGCCGAGGAACGAGGCCGGCTTCGTCCAGGTCGACGCGGGGTGCGCCGTCCCGGGCTTCGCCGGCGTCTGGGCCATCGGCGACGCGGCGGCGCTGCAGGGGCCGGACTGGCGCGCCAAGCAGGGGCACGTGGCCGAGGTCATGGCCCGCGTGGTGGCGGCGAACGTGGCGGCGGAGGAGGCCGGCCGGCCGGAGCGGGAGAGCTACCTTCCCCACCTCGGCATCACCTGCCTCCTCGACATGGGGAACGGCGGCGCCTATATCCACCGCGACGACCGGAAGGAGCAGATGGTCCCGCTCCCGGTGGTGGGCCACTGGATGAAGAAGGCCTGGGGCGCCTACTACAAGGCCTCCAAGCGCAGGCAGGTCCCGCGCCTCCCCGGCATGTGAGCGGCGCCGTCCGCGACCTGGAGACGCACCCATGAAGCTGTGGCACGCCACCACCTGCCCCTACTGCCAGCGGGTCCGCATCGCCCTCGCCGAGAAGGGGCTCGCGGTGGAGGAGCGGCTCGTGGACCTGGCCGCCAAGCCCCCCGAGCTCCTGGCGCTCTACCCGGCCGGCGGCGTCCCCGTGCTGGAGGTGGACGGCGCGGCCATCCCCGAGTCGATCGTCATCCTCCAGTACCTGGAGGACCGCGCGCCGGCGCCGGCCATCCTCCCGCCGGATCCGCTCGGCCGCGCTCGGGCGCGGCTCCTCCACGACCGGATCACCGCGGCCCTCGGCCCGCACGTGCCGAAGCTCCTGCGGGGCGCCCCCGAGGAGCAGGAGCGCGCCCGCCAGGCCATCCTGGGGGCGCTCGGCGCGCTCGAGCGCGAGGCTCCCGAGGCGGGCTTCCTGGCCGGCCCCTTCTCCATCGCCGACATCGCCCTGGCCCCCTTCGTGGCCAAGCTGCCGGCGGCGCTCCGCCCGGCCGCCCTCGGCCTCCCCCGCCTGGCGCGCTGGGAGGCGCTGGTCCTGTCCCGCCCCAGCGTGGCCGCGGTGGTGGCGGCGGCGCCGCCCGCCGGCGCGAGCCCGCTCCCCCGATGAGGTCTCGATGAGCAAGGTGCTGCTGGTCGTCGTGCTGCTGGTGGTCGGCCTGATGGTCGGGATGCAGCTGCTGGTCCGCTCCCGGGCCCGCGCCATGCGCGGCCAGCAGGTGCCGGAGCTCCCCGGGCCGCTCGGCCGGCAGCTCGCCGGCGCGCCCCGCTCGCTCCTCTACTTCTTCAGCCCCTCGTGCGGCGCGTGCAAGCCGCTCACCCCGCGCTTCACGGCGCTGCAGCGCGGCAACCCCGCCGTGCACCTGGTCGACGTGTCCCAGGACCTGGGCGTGGCCCGCAGCTTCAAGGTCATGGGGACGCCCAGCGTCGTGGAGATCGCCGACGGCCGGATCGTGGGGTACCACGTGGGCGGGGTGCCGCCCGACGTGCTGGCGCGCTTCGCCTGAGCCGCGGCGGGCCGCGCCGCGGGGCCCGGGCCGTCCCTCAGCCGCACGCCCGCTCTGCGAAGCCGGGCTCCGACGGCCGGAGCCGCGCCAGCACCTTCGCCACGAAGGCGGCGGCGGGGCTCCGCTCGACGAGCCCGGCGCCGACGACCAGCGTCCGCCGACGGGCGTGCGTGAACCCCGGGACGCGGAGCTCCACCAGCCGCCCCGCGGCGACGTGCTCCCGCACCAGATCGGTCGAGATGAAGGCGACGCCGTCGCCGCGCAGCACCGCCTCCACGATGATGTGGAGGTCGTCGAACACCACCACCCGGTTGAAGTCGTCGATCTGTCGCCTCACCTCGACGAGATTCTTCTGCAAGAGGGTGCGCGAGCAGCAGCCTTCGCTGCGGGTGTAGAGCGTGCCGGAGACGAGCCGGTCGAGCGCGACCTCGGGCCCGCCCAGGGCCAGCGCGGGTGAGGCGGCGAAGACCATCTCGTCCCCGAGGAGGCTGACCGTCTCGAACTCCGAGAGGTCGAAGCACTCGCAGTGCTCCACCACCGCCAGCTCATAGCGACCACCCTTGAGCCCGGCCACGACCTCCTCCGGCGTCTCCAGCACGAACTTCAAGTCGCCGATCTCGGCCTGGGAGAGCATGAACTCGCGCAGGATCTCGGGCAGGTGCACCACGCCGAAGGTCGGCGTGCAGACGAAGGAGAGGCCCCGCTTCCGGTCCATGAGGTGGAGCTTCGCCAGCAAATCCCGCTCGATCTCGAGGATCTTGTGGGCCTGCTCCAGCACCACGCTCCCGGCTGGGGTGAGCGTGAGGAGCGGGCCGGATCGATCGAGCAGCGGCTGGCCGTACTGATCCTCCATGAACTTGATGCGACGAGATGCCGCAGAGGCCGTGACCGCCAGCGCCTCGGATGCCTTGGTGATGTTGCCGGACCTCGCCACCTCCACCAGCGTCTTCAGGTAAATGGACTCCATCCGGTCGGCCCCTGGCGCGCATGCGGTGGCCGCATGACGGCGTGCAAATCACTCACTTCGTGTCTACCCCGTCGGACTCTACCCTTCAACCACCTGAGTTGCGAACGGCGCCGCGCCGGTCTGGCGAGGCGCCACTCACGAGGAGGAGGGGTTCATGTCTGGATTTGATGTGCAGCCGCGGCGCGCCCTGGCGCTCGGCGTCCCTGTGGCGATGCTGCTCACCGGCCTCGTCTCGGCGGGCTGCTCCAAGAGCTACGAAGACCCGAGCGCCGAGCTCTATGCCGGCGACGCGACCGCGATCACGCTGGTCGAGCCGGCGGCGGTGCGGGCCTGGGTCGACGCGGGCGGCAAGACGGAGGCGGGCCAGCGGGTCGTCATCCTCGACTGCGTCCCCAACCCGGCCGGCGTCCTGCCCTACTCGGACACGGAGAGCTGGTTCGCCGGCGACAAGATCAAGATCCTGGCCAACATGGACAAGATGTACGGGGGGAAGTTGAGTCCCCAGTACAAGGGCTTCTCCGGGATGGGGGACGCCATGTACGGCCACATCCCGGGCGCCATCCCGAACGTCTCGCACGAGGGCTACGAGGTCACGCCCCGGAGCGAGGGGCCGATCCTGGCCGACCACGAGGTGGGCACGGGCGCGCTCATCGACCAGATGCTCCAGAAGCAGGGCATCACCAGGAGCGACGTCCTCGTCTTCACGACCTCCCGCTACGACTACCCGGGCTTCTGCCCCGCGCGCCTGTTCTGGACCATGCGCTACTGGGGCTTCCCTCGCGGCCAGCTCAAGGTCCTGAACGGCGGCAACAAGGCCTACGCCATGGCGGGCAACCCGCTGCAGAAGGGCATCACGCTGCCGCCGATGAGCCGGTCCACCATGAGCGTCACCGACCTGCCCAAGAGGTTCCTCTCGGAGCGGATCGGCCTGGGGGAGCTCATCGCCCTCGTGGACGGCGGCCGCACCACGCTGCCCGCCGGTGACGCCAACAAGGTGGTGGTCCTCGACACCCGCCAGCCGCCGGCCGCCTACTACTTCAAGGACGCCGACGCCGACCAGGTCCCCGACATCTTCAAGGCCGCCGGCTACGCCTACGACCCCGCCACCAAGCTCTTCAACGGTGGGACGCTGACCCTCAGCGAGGTCCTCTTCGGCGCCGCCAACCTGGGCATCCCGTTCGACCCGGTCAACAATCCACCCATCAACCTGACCGCGACCCCGGCCAGCACCTACCTGGCCATGCACGCGCTGGCGGGCGCGCCGCTGGCCATCCCTCTCGGCGCCAAGGAGGCGGCCTTCGAGGGCATCGTCCGCGGCGCCAAGGTGACCAAGACGCCTGCCTGGAACATCACGGTGCCGGCGCTGTCGCGCGCCGACGGCGGCTACAAGACGAGGGAGGAGCTGCTCCCCATCTTCGCGGCCGCCGGCATCGACGGCACGAAGCCCGTGGTCGTCTACTGCAACTCGGGCGCCCTGGCGGCGATCTACTACTACGTCCTCAAGGAGATTTGCGGGATCCCGGACGTGCGCCTGTACGACGGCTCATGGCAGGAGTGGGGCAACCTGGCTGCCTACCAGCCTGTCGACACGACGTACGTGATGAACGACGACTACACGGTCTACCCGAAGTACCCCGCGTCTGCGCCGTCGGTGGTGTTCTTCGCCGGCCAGAACCACTACCTGACCTGGGACCCGGTGGGGCTGGCGTTCAAGGACAGCCAGACCGGCGCCCTGGTCGGGTCGGACAAGGTCGCAGCCGGTGGCTCGCTGGCCGGTAACGGCACCTGGGACACCGTCACCCGCTCGGAGTTCGTCATGTTCCGCCCCATGGCGTCGCTGCAGGGGGCCGCGCTGGACCTGAACGGCGCCGCCAACTACCGCAACAAGACCTACAACAGCGCGGTCGACTGGCCGGCCATCCAGACCACGCCCGGCTACCAGGGCCCCGCCACCAAGATCCACGACGAGGACGCCGCCTACGGCGGCTCCACCGCGAGCGCTCCAGCCGGAGCCCCCACGCCCTTCGTGCCGAAGGGCGGCGGCTGCTGATCAGCGACATCGGCCACGCGGCCGCCGCCAAGGGCCGGCCGCTCCCACGACCAAGGAGCTCCACATGACAGTCTTCAAGGCAGCCGTCGCCGCCCTCACGGGCATGTTCCTCTCCGCGGGGCCGGCCGTCGCCGGACCCGCCCTCGAGTTCGGGCCGGAGCAGCAGGGCACGCTCCAGCTCGACTACAAGGGCCAGTTCCAGCTGCGCCTGCGCAACACCGGCGCCGGGCCCGATGGGGCGGGCAGCGCCACGGAGTTCGGCTTCCGCCGCGACCGCGTCGACCTCATCGGAGCCTGGGGCGAGCACCTCGGGCTCTACGTCCAGACCGAATTCCTCGAGGACAACAACGTCTCGCCGCTGTCCGTCGGCGACGGGGAGGCCTCCTCGTTCCAGCTGATCGACGCGGCCATGCGCTTCAAGCTGAACGACCAGCTCAACGTCTGGGTCGGCAAGTTCAAGTACGGCTTCACGCGCGAGAACCTGGAGGCGTGCGAGGCCCCGCTGACCCTGGATCGCTCGCTCTTCATCCGGGCGCCCTACGTCGCGACCCGCGACCAGGGTGTGTCGGTGTGGGGCAACGTCCTCGGCGGCCTCATCCAGTACCGGCTGGATGCCATGAACGGGCGCAACGACGCGACGTCCTCTCCGCGGTCGCAGCTCCGCTACTCGGCGCGCGCCCACCTGTCGCTCCTCGAGCCGGAGAGCGGGTACGGCTACAAGGGGACCTACCTCGGCCAGAAGCGGGTGCTGACGCTCGGCGCAGCCTATCAGTACGAGGCCGGGATCGCCTTCGCGGACACGGTCGGCAAGACCGGCAGCGTAGACTACGACGCGTGGACCGTGGATGCCTTCCTGGAGTACCCGGTCGCTGGCGTCGGCACGTTCACGGCCTCGGGCGCCTACGTGAGGTACGAGCTCGGCAAGGCGTACCAGGGGGCTGCGCCGGACGCCGGCACCATCGGCCTCAACGGCGAGAAGAACGGCTGGTACGCCAAGGCGGCCTACCTGCTGCCCGGCGTGCCGGTGCAGGTCTTCGGCCGTGCCGAGCAGTGGTCCTTCGCCCAGCTCGACGGCGTCTTCGACCAGCAGGTCGACTGGTACGGCGGCGGCTTCAACTACTACGCCCGGGGGCAGGACCTGAAGCTCACCGCCGAGTATTCGGTGGCGTCCTTCGGCAAGGCGGGCGCCTCCACCAAGGATGTCGACACCCTCATCGTCCAGCTGCAGCTGGTCTTCTGAGCCACGAACCCAAGGGAGAACATGCCATGACGCTCAAGCTACTCGCCGCCGCCACGCTGTTGTCACTCTCGAGCCTGGCCTCCGCGCAGGACGCCGCGGTCGAGGGGAAGGTCACCGCGGTCGAAGGCAACAAGGTCACCGTGGAGGTGGCGCCCGGAGACGCAGCCAAGCTCAAGATCGGGGACGAGATCACCGTCAAGGCGAAGGCGCCGAAGCAGGCGCCGAAGAAGAACAGCGCCGCGTTGCAGGGCTGCTGACCCAGGCGCTGCGGCAGGGCGGCCTGCGCCGCCCTGCCGCTCCCCTCCTCTGGATCCCCCATGACTGACCCACGAGCTCCCCTGCCACTCGCCCTCCTCTCGCTCGCCGTGGCCTGTGTCGCGACCACGGCGCTGGCCGCGCCGGCCGGCATCGGCCGGGACGGGATGATCGCCTCCCGAAAGGGCAAGGCCCGCAGCATCGCAGAGCTGGCCGCGATGTACGACTCCAGCTCGTGCGTGGAGTGCCACCAGGAGGCCCACGACCAGTGGGCGGCCTCGCCTCACGCCAGGCCTATCTTCGGCACCGGGCGAACCGCGGCGACCTTCCGAACGGCCGTGCTGAACGGCCTCATGTCGTGGCCGTACTCGGGGGTGAAGAGTCCCAAGGACGTCAAGGTCGAGCACCTCATGGGGTGCGCCAAGTGCCACCTGCCACAGCTTGCGGACGCCACCGACGCCGTGGCCGCCGAGGTGGCCCAGAGCATCTTCAGCTGGGCGGATGCCGTGCAGGGCGGCGACGAGAGGAGGCGGGCCACCGAGGAGAAGAAGCTGCTCAGCCTTGGAATCACCTGCCTGGTCTGCCACAACCGGAACGCCATCGTGCACAAGTGGACCGACGGCTACCCGCAGGCCGGCGTCGTGTACGGCTCCAAGGCAGGCGCCCACGATGCGCCGGGCTTCCCGAAGATGGCGGTGAGCCCGATCATGCAGGAGTCCATCCTCTGCGGCCAGTGCCACGGCCTCGGACCCAACCTCGAGCTGGACAACCCGACGCAGTGCGGCACGGGGTACGGCAGCTATCTGTGGGCCTACCGCGCCGAAGGCGGCCGTGAGACCTGCCAGGATTGCCACATGCGGAAGAGCGGCCTGGGGCACAAGATCCTCAGCTACAGCGACCCGGCCATGATCAAGGCGGCGGTCGACTTCGAGGCCGACGCGCAGGGGATGTACTGGCGAGACGGCACGCGCGTCAGCGCACGCGCCGTGGTGCGGGTGGCGATGACCAACCGCTCCGGCCACAGCATCCCCGATGGTTGACCCACCCCCAACCGACTGGTCCTGTCGGTAAGCGCAAAGACGAAGGGTGGGAAGGAGCTGTACAACACCGAGAAGATCTACATGCCGGTGCCGCAGCAGTTCGCGCGCGGGGATCGAATGGGGAGGGGCCCCTACGAGAAGAGCGGTATCATCGAGGACAACGGACTGCCGCCGAACCGGCGCGTCGAGGAGCGGTTCGAGATCCCGTTCCCCATGGAGGAGGTGGAGGGGACGCGCCGCCCGACCGAGTACGACATGGACGTCGACGTGAAGCTCTGGTACCTGCCCTTCGGGACGATGGAGTCCTCCCCGTTCCTCTGGCGTGAGTTCAAGAGGACGGTCAGCGTGAGCCGGGGCGGAAAGTAGGGCTGGGCGGGGCAAGTCCACCGCCTCGGGCTGGATCGGCCGTCGGGCCTGTGGGGCCGCCGGCCGACCGGTCCACCCCCAACGCGGCGGGGATGGGAGGGAGGTCCACATGTGGTGTGCTGGACTCCCGCCCGCCCGCCCTGGCCCGGGGCTGCTGCTCGCCGCCGCGTTGCTGGCGGGCTGCGGAACCGCGCCGGCCGGGCTGACGTGCCGCGGCTGCCACGCCGGGCTGGAGCCGGCCTCCGCCACGCACGGCGACTGTCTCTCCTGCCATGGTGGCGACGGCCGGGCTCGCCAGAAGGACCGGTCGCACCGCGGCATGTTCGGCGGCAGGAACCCCTCGGCGCCGGCCGCCTGGGAGAAGACCTGCGGCGCCTGCCACCCGCTCCAGCTGCAGCGGCTGCGCGGCGCGCTCATGACCACCAACGCCGGCATGATCCGGAACATCCAGGCGACCTGGGACGGCGAGGACGGACGGGCCTACGCGGCCCAGCCGGCCGCGACCTTCGATGCCAGCGGGAGGCCGTGGGCGCTGGCGGGCGCCACCGAGCTGCCGGGCCTATCCGGTGAGCTGTACCGGAAGTACTGTTCGCTCTGCCATGTCGGGCTGTCCTCCGACGAGGTGTACGCGGGGAGCCACGCCGCCGGGTGCGCGGCCTGTCACTTTCCGTTCAACGACACCGCCACCTATCAGGGCGGCGACGCGGCCGTCCGAGGCCGCTGGCCGCTCTCGGCCTCGCACGCCATGGCCCGCCTCCCCGACAACCGGGCGTGTCTGGCGTGTCACAACCGCAGCGGCCGGATCGCACTCTCTTACCAGGGGCGCTACGACGGCAACAACGGGCTGGTGCCCACCCGCGACGGCGAGCCAGGGCCCAGGATCATCTCGGGCGCCCGCGACGCGACCGCCATCGCGCCGGACATCCACTTCGAGAAGGGGATGGACTGCATCGACTGCCACACCTCCCGTGACGTCATGGGCGACGGCTACGCATACCAGAACCTCGATCGGCAGGTGGAGGTGGCGTGCGAGGACTGCCACGGGAGCCCCACGCGGCGGCCGAGGACGGCGGCCATCACTCGCGAGAACGACGAGGCGGTGCGCGAGTCGGCCAGCTACCCCACGCCGGCGAGATCAGGCCTGGAGATGGTCCTCACCTCCAAGGGGCGGAAGTACTCGAACGCTTGGATGGAGTCCGGGACGGTAGTCGTCCAGTCGAAGCGCACCGGCCAGCGGCACGAGAGCAAGGTCATCACCGGGACCCCGGAGCACGCCGTCGCCGGCCACGAGCGGATGGAGTGCCACGCCTGCCACTCGCGCACCGTGGTCCAGTGTTATGGCTGCCACACGACCTACGACCGCTCCAGGGTGAGCCGCGACTTCATCCGGGGCGCCGACACGCCGGGCGAGTTCAGCGAGACCGAGGACTACCGGACCCTTTACCCATTCCCCCTGGCGCTCAACCAGCGCGGGCGCATCTCGGCCGTGACCCCCGGCTGCCAGACCTTCCTCACCGAGCTCGGCGCCGACGGGAGGCCGGTGCGAGAGGAGGAAGTCGCCACCTTCAAGGGCAAGCGCCAGCTTCGCTTCGCGCCCTTCTTCTCGCACAACACCGGGCGCAGGGCGATCGGCTGCAGCGAGTGTCACGCCAACCCGGCCTTTCTGGGCTTCGGGCAGCACGTGGTCGAGGGAGACAGCCTCGCGCCTACCCTGCTGTGCGAGAAGTCGGCCGGGAAGCCGCTGGACGGCTTCCTCACACTGGACCACGGCCGGGTCCGCGCTTTCTCGGCCATCACGCGGCAAGGCTCTCGGCCGCTGGAGGCCGGCGAGATCAAGCGGGTCTGGGCGGTCAACCAGTGCCTGGGCTGCCACGACGACGCCAAGGACCCCATCTTCAGGAAGAAGCTCGACTACGGGCGCCTGGCGCGTTGCCTGGGAGCGACCCGTGCGCCCTGACTCGGCCGGCGCGGGCGGCTCACGAAGCGGCGGGCGGCTCCTCGCCTGGCTCGTGTCGATGGGCCTCGCCCTGCTCCCGCCGCGGGCGGACGCGGCCGGGGCGTGCACCACCTGCCACGCGAGGCAGGTGCGAGGTGCACACGCCACCATCGACTGCGGGGCGTGCCACCGCGGCCCCCGTGATCTCGGTCAGGTCTCGGCGGCCCCCGCCGCCCGGGGCTGCACCGGGTGCCACCCCGGCGCCGCCGCCATCTTCCTGGGACCCATGGCGCACCGCACGCCCGAGCGCGCCTTCGCCGACGCCGCCTTCGCGCACCGTGACAGTCGCTTCTTCGAGAAGAGCTGCACTGGCTGTCACGTGAAGGACTGCTTCGACTGCCACGGCCCGGACGGCCACGCCATCGAACGCCCGGGGAGCGAGGGCTGCCACACCTGCCACCGCGGTTACTTCGTCGGCGCCGACTACCTTGGCCGAGCCCCCCGAGAAGACAACCTGCGCTACCAGCGCGGGCCGTCCAGGGACGGAGAGCGCTACTTGAAGATGCGCCCGGACGTCCACGCCGAGGCCGGCCTGGCGTGCGGCGCGTGCCACTCCATGGCCAGCCTGGCGGCTGGACGGCGCACCGCCAAGACCTGCACCGACTGCCATCGGCCGAGCCCAGCGGTGCTGGAGCACCGCATCGGCGGCCACCTCGAGGCGCTGGAGTGCTGGGCGTGCCACTCGGCCTGGGCTGCCCAGGAGTATGGGACCTTCTTCGTCCGCGTTGGAGGCAGCCCGGTAGCCGAACACTTCACCGTGAAGCGGGAGCCCGGCGCCGAGTACCTCCGCAGCGCCTACCTGCGGCGGCAGGACGCGCCGCCGCTCGGCCGCGACGTGGCCGGCAAGGTGAGCCCCGTCCGGCCACAGTTCATCGCCTACACGAGCGACCTTCGCAGGTCCGGCGGCGAGGAGAACGTGCTCCTCGTCGCGCAGTGGAAGGCCTTCTTCCCCCACACCGTCCGACGTGGCACGGTGCCGTGCGAAGGTTGTCACGAGGCCCCGCGCCGCTTCCTGGTCGAGCCCGAGGGGGCTCGCATCTACCTGCCCGCAGAGGACGGCCTGGGGCTGCCGTCCTTCTGGAGCCAGCGGGGGCAGACGCTGATCAATGGGCGCTTCCTCGCGCCGGAGGAGGTGGCGCGCCTCGGAGCGAAGAGCCCGGCCTACCGCAGGGGTACCATCGAGAAATGGCAGAAGCTCGTCCGGTCCGTCGAAGACTCCTCCAGGCGCTGACCCTGGCCGCCGTGGCGGTGCCGCTCTGGCGCTACCTGGCGCCGGGACGGTCCCGGGCCCGCAGGGTCCTGCGCGTGCCCCGGGCGGAGATCCCTCCGGAGGGGGCGCTCGTCTTCCGCGAGGCGCGCGTGGCGGTCATGCGCCGCGACGGCGCTGTCTTCGCCCTGGACCTCGCCTGCACGCACCTCGGGTGCACCGTCAACGTGACCTCGCGGCAGCTCGTCTGCCCGTGCCACGGGAGCACCTTCGCCCTCGACGGCACGCCGCTGACCGGCCCGGCCACGCGGCCGCTGGGGCGGCTCGAGGTGAGGGACGCGGACGCACACGTGGAGGTCCTGCTGTGAGTCAGCCAAACGACTCCGGCATGGTCCGCGGCTTCCTCGGCCACCTCTTCCCGCGCGTGGTCCTCGCCAGCAACCTCCGGCTCACCTACACGTTCTGCCTGGGCGGCCTGGCGTTCACGGCCTTCGTCCTGCTGCTCGGCTCGGGCATGCTGCTCCTCTTCGACTATCGCCCCTCGCCCGAGGGCGCCTACGCCTCGATCCTCTTCCTGGAGGGTAGCGTGCCGGGAGGGGCGTACCTGCGCCGGCTCCACCGGCTGTCCTCGCACGCCCTGCTGGCCTTCACCTTCCTGCACACGCTGCGGGTGGTGTTCACCGGCGCATTCCGCCCCCCCCGGGAGCTCAACTGGGTGATCGGGTTCGGTCTGCTCTGCATGGGCGTCTTCGGGGCGTACACTGGATACCTCCTCCCGATGGACCAGCTCGCCCTCTGGGCCACCCGGACCGGTACGGAGTTGCTGGCCACGGTGCCGGGCGGTGATCTGCTCCGGCAGGTGCTGGTCCCGGACGAGGTCGGCGGTCCGAGATCGCTGCAGCGGTTCTACGCCCTCCACATCGCGGTCGCCCCGCTCTCCATCCTGGTGCTGTCCATGCTCCACTTCTTCCGGATCCGCCGCGACAAGGGGGCGCTGCCGTACCTATGAGCACGCCGGACCGTGGCGGCGACGACCTGGCGGGGCGGGTGCCGAGTGCGCCACGCTTCTTCGGCCTCATCAAGCGGACCTTCGCGGCGGGGGCCGCCACCTTGCTGCTGCTGGCCTTCGTGGTGCCGGCGCCGCTGCAGGGCCCGGCCGATCCGGGCCGGGTCCCCAACCCGGTGACGGCGGCCTGGTTCCTCCTCTGGACCCAGGAGCTCATGAGCTACTCGAAGGAGCTCATCTACCTCCTGCTGCTGCTCGCCGCCGCCCTCCTCTTCCTGCCCTGGCTGCCCGGGACCCGGCCGGCCGACCGCGCCAGGTGGTTCCCCCGCGGTCAGCGTCCGGCCACCCTGCTGACGCTCGCCGCCTTCCTCGGCGTCGTCGGGCTCACCATCGTCGCGGGGTTCTTCCGGGGGCAGAATTGGGCCTTCTTCGCTCCCTGACCGCGCTCCTGGCGCTGCTGTCTCCGCTCCGGGCCCTGCCCGGCGGCGCCTGCATGGAGTGCCACCCCGTTCACCACGAGGCGTCCGCAGCCTGCACCGGATGCCACCGCGGCGATCCACGCACCCGGCGGCTGGAGCTCGCGCATCGCGACCTGATCGCTGGGCGCTTCGCGCACTTCGCGTTGCCGGGCAGCCTGGTGGTGGCCCGGGGCCAGCAGGTCCTCGAGCGGGCGGGCTGCCGCCGGTGTCACGTGACCGGCGGGCGCGGGAATGGCTTGGCGACCGACCTCGACCAGCTGCTTCAAGGCGCCACGCCGGCCGAGACGATGGGCGCCCTCCAGCAGCCTGCGCTCTTCATGCCCCGGTTCGCCCTGACGGAGCCGGCCACCGTCGAGCTGGTGAACGCGCTCTACGCGGGGTCGGCCGGGGCTCCGAGGAGGACGGGAGAGACGCCCGTGGTGGTCCACTTCGAGCAGGCCGCCCCGCCCGAGAGCGCCTTCGAGACGCACTGCGGCGGCTGCCACCGGATGCTCTCCAGGATGCAGGGCGGCCTGGGCCGCGGCGCCACCGGCCCCAATCTCACCGGGCTCCTGGGCGAGTTCTACCCGGGCACCTACAAGGACAGGGAGCGCTGGACGCCGGCCAGCTTGAGGAGGTGGGTGATGAACCCCCGAGACACCCGGCCCCTGGCGACGATGCCTCCCCGGTCGCTGCCGGACCAGGAGCTGGAGCGGATCCTGGCGGCGTTCGAGGCCGGAGGAGGCACGGCCAGGTGACCCGCCGAGGTCGGTCCTCGCGGCTACGGTGCGGTCGGGAAGGACCCCGTCGTCCCCTCGGCGATCGCCCTGAGCGCCGCCGCCGTGGCGGGCACGGTGCGCCACCCCATCATCCCCCACTTCATGCTGAAGGCTGGGTAGTCGAGGATTCGGAGCAAGCTCAGTGCCTTGGTCGATTCGTGCCCGGAGTTGCAGTAGAGAATGATCTCCCTTTCCCTGGAGAGCTTCGCCAGGCTCCGCGGTTCGGCGATCTCCCGTACCGGGATGCTGATGGCCCCCGGGAGGTGCCAGAGTTCGAACTCCTTCTCGGAGCGGACGTCGACCAGGACGAAGTCACTCTTGCCGGACTGGAGGCGGCCCCGGACCTCGGTCGGTGCCAGCAGGAAGTTGTTCTCCGGGGTGCTGTCCAGGAAGTGGGCCGCGGCCCGCTGGATGACCTCGGCCTCCCCCGGCGAGAGGGCGCTGGCCTGGCCAGCGGGGGCCAGGAGGGCCAGGAAGGTCAGCGTGAGGACCGCGGCTCTGCCGTGGGGCATGTGGGCTGCTCCTTGGGATGCTGGGGAGGGCGATTCGCGCCTGCGCCACCAGCCTCCGCGATGCGCCCCCGGAAGCCATTGACCGCTCGCAACGGGGAGCCGATTGCGTCGGACCACCGCGCGACCGAGCCGCCGACGGAGCAGCACCTGGCGGGACCGAAGACCTGGATCTTCGGCATGGTGCCCTCCGTGGCCTCAGCGCCCGAAGACGACCGCCAGCCGCCGCCTGAGCTCGTCGCGCACCTCCCGGAACGACTGGAGCTGCGCCACCTCGTCGGCGCCGCGGCCGGCCGGATCCGGCAGCCCCCAGTGGAGGCGCCGGGCCCGGCCCAGGAACACCGGGCACTCCTCCTCGGCGCACAGGGTGATGACCACGTCCACGCCCTCGGGTGAAATGGTCTCCACGCCCTTGGAGGAGTGCCCGCGGAGGTCGATGCCGAGCTCGTCGAGCGCCTGGATGGCAAGCGGGCTGACCCTGGAGGGCCTCGAGCCCGCCGAGGAGACGGTCACGCCGGCGGGCGCCAGCGCCCGGGCGAGCCCCTCGGCCATCTGGCTGCGCGCCGAGTTGGCGACGCAGAGGAAGAGGAGGTGCCTGGGCGCCAGCCGCCTGAGCTCCTCGGCCTCGGACCGCCAGGGCTCCCCGCTCACGGCTTCGCCCCGTTGGCGGCGGGGAAGTCCCCGGCGCAGCTCGCCAGGGCCTCCAGCCGGGCGGTCTCGCCGGGGAACCAGCGGTCGCGCAGCCGCAGGGCCACGTTGACCAGGCCGATGAGGACCGGGACCTCCACCAGCGGCCCGATGACCGCCGCGAAGGCCGCGCCGTGCTGCATGGTGAAGGTGGCCACCGCCACCGCGATGGCGAGCTCGAAGTTGTTCGACGCGGCGGTGAAGGAGAGGGTGACCGTCTGGCCGTAGCTGGCGCCCAGCCGGCGGCTCATGAAGAAGGAGACGAAGAACATCACGACGAAGTAGATGAGCAGCGGGATGGCGATGCGCACCACGTCGAACGGCCGCGCCACGATGGCCTTCCCCTGGATGGAGAACATCACCACGATGGTGAAGAGCAGGGCGAAGAGCGTGATGGGCGAGATGCGCGGGATGAAGACCTTGCGGTACCAGTCCTCACCCCTCCACGCCCGCAGGCCGAAGCGGCTGGCCAGGCCCGCGGCGAACGGGATCCCCAGATAGACGAGGACGCTCCGGGCGATCTCCCCGATGGTGACGTCCACCTCGGCCCCGGGCAGCCCGAGCCAGCGCGGCAGCACGGTGATGAAGACCCAGGCATAGACCGAGAAGAAGAGCACCTGGAAGACCGAGTTGAAGGCCACCAGGCCGGCGCAGTACTCGGTGTCGCCGCCGGCGAGATCGTTCCAGACGATGACCATGGCGATGCAGCGGGCCAGGCCGATCATGATGAGCCCGATCATGTACTCCGGCCGGTCGCGCAGGAAGACCACCGCCAGCACGAACATGAGGATGGGCCCGATGATCCAGTTCTGCACCAGGGAGAGCGAGAGGATGCGCACGTCCTTGAGGACCCGCGGCAGCTCCTCGTAGCGGACCTTGGCGAGCGGCGGGTACATCATGAGGATGAGCCCGATGGCGATGGGGAGCGAGGTGGTGCCGACCTGGAGCCGGTCCACCACCTGCCGAACGCCCGGCGCCAGGAAGCCGAGCGCGACGCCGGCCCCCATGGCGGCGAAGATCCAGAGCGTCAGGTAGCGGTCGAGGAAGGAGAGGCGGCGGGCGACGCCGGCGGTCGTGGTCACGGTGGGCTCCTACAGGCTCGCCACGAGCGCCCTCAGGCGGCGCAGGGCGTGCGGTTCGACGCAGTAGCAGACGCGCGGCCCATCGATGTCGCCGCGGATGAGGCCGGCCTCCTTGAGCACCTTCAGGTGCTGGGAGACGGTGGACTGGGCCAGCGGCAGCTCGTCGACGATGTCGCCGCAGACGCAGGCCTCGCGGCGGACGAGCAGCCGCAGGATCTGGACCCGGGCGGGGTGGCCCACGGCCTTGGTGAGCGCGGCCAGCTCCTCGTCCGCGGCGGGCCCCTCGACCGGGCGCAGGTCGGGGCCGGCGTGGCTGGGGTCGGTGGGCTGGCAGGTGGCCTTCCTGACGGACCTGAGGGCGCTCGGCATATCGTCTGTCTACGATAGGCACGCCGTTCCATGCAAGCGGAAGCGCCGCCAGCCGAGAGCTGTCACCAGGAATTCACCGGACGGTGCGCCGCTGCCCGTGAGGCGGAGGCGCATGACCCGACCGGGATCGGCCATCGGTTGCCCGCAATCAATGGCTTGCGCCCCACCGCGCCCGAGACTGCCGCCGATGCATCGCCCCTGCACAGGCCTGCGGACGGCTCAACGCCCTGCCCGCGGAGCGAAGATCGGATGAGCCCGGCCACCCTCCTCGTCTGCGCGCTCCTCGTCCTCGCCTTCTCGGGCCTCATGGCCATGGCGGGCCTCGGCGCGGCCTTCCTCTTCGTGCCGCTCTTCTATTATCTGGGCGTGCCGCTGGCGGAAGCCACGCCCGCCGCGCTCCTCCTCAACGCGGTGAGCCTCTCGCTCGCCAGCGTCAACTACTGGCGAGGCGGCCTCGTCGACTGGCGCGTCGGCCTGCCGCTCCTGGTGACCGCGGTGGCGTTCGCGCCGCTCGGCGCCCACCTGACGCCGCAGGTGGACCGGAGGATCCTGCTCGGGCTCTTCGCCGCCTTCCTCGCCTTCGCCGGGTTCATGATGCTGCGGCGGCGCGCCGGGGTCCGAGGGCAGGCGCTCGGAAGGGTGGGCACGGCGGCGGCCGGCCTGGGGGTCGGGGGCGCGGCGGGGTTCCTGGGCGGGCTGCTCGGCGTCGGAGGCGGGAACTTCATCCTGCCCGTGCTCACCTGGGTGGGGCTCGACGCAAAGGTGGCCGCGGGGACCACGGCCGTCGTCGTGCTCTTCTCCTCCCTCTCGGGGTTCCTCGGCCACGCCACCCTGGGCCGACTGGACCCCGTCTTCCTGGGCGTCACCGGGCTCATGGCGGCGGCGGGCTCCGCCGTCGGCTCGCAGCTCATGAAGACCAGGGTGTCGAGCGTCCAGCTCAAGAAGGTCATCGGCGGCGTGCTCTGGCTCATCGCCGTCAAGATGGCCTTCGATGCCATGAAGTGAAAGGAGACGAGACCATGACGACGCCGCACGTCCCGCCCGAATGGGCCTTCGAGTTCCACGCGCACGAGTGCCCGTTCATGCCAATCGGGTACCGCATGGGCAAGCTGGCGCTCGAGCACCTCGGCGTGGGGAAGGAGCCCGACCACGGCTTCTTCGTCTTCCCGGAGCTTGGCGAGGGCCACCCGCAGACCTGCATGATGGACGGGATGCAGGTCGCCACGGGCGCCACCTACGGGAAGGTCATGATGGCCAAGACCTTCTACGGGAAGCTGGCCGCCACGTTCTTCCACCCGACCAGGGGCGCGGTGCGCTACTCGCTCCTGCCGGACTTCGTCGACGCCATGGGCGGCTTCGAGTTCTTCGCCTTCCGCAAGCGCGGCGTCGAGCCCTCCCAGATCCCGCTGGCGGTCCGGCGCGAGGTGATCCAGTGGGTCCACGAGCAGCCCGACGAGGCCCTCTTCAAGGTGGAGGCGCGGCGCGGCTTCACCTACGCGCCGGTCAAGGGGTCCTTCGCCAAGACGAGGTGCGCCACCTGCGGCGAATACGTCTTCGACCGCTACTTGCGCTCGAAGGACGGCCGCCCCGCCTGCATCCCCTGCGCGGGCTACGAGAAGACCGTGGCGGTCGAGCGCTGACCACCCGGCCGGCGCTCGGCCGCAGCCGGGTCACCGCACCGACGCCAGCCGTGGATCCGCCACCACGCCGCTGGCGTCGCAGGCCACCGCCTCGAGCTGCAGCGTGGCGTGGGCGATGTCGTGCGCGTGGTGCAGCCGCTCCTGGGCGAGCTCGACCAGGCCGGCCGCCTCCGACAAGGGCGCGTCCGGGATGACCAGATGGGCGCTGGCGGCGCGCAGCCTGGACGAGACGCTCCAGACGTGGACGTGGTGGACGTCGAGGACCCCCGGCACCTGGCGCAGGCTGGCCGCCACCTGGTCCGCCGAGGCGCCGGCCGGGGCGCCCTCGGAGAGCAGGTGGGCCGCGTCCCGGGTCACGCCGAAGGCGGCCCAGGCCGAGACGAGGCCGATGGCGATGGAGAGGACGGGATCGACGTGCGGGACGCCGGCCCACATGAGGGCGCCGCCGACGATGACCGCCGCCGAGGCCGCCGCGTCGGCCAGGAGGTGGAGCAGGGCGCTCCGGGTCCCGAGGTCGTCGTCGGCGTGGGGCCGGAGCAGCAGCGCCGAGCCGGCGTTGGCGGCCAGGGCCACGACGCCGAGGGCCATGACCATGCCGCCCGGCGGCGAGGCGTCGCTGCCGAGGCGCTGCACGCCCGCCCAGACCAGCGACCCCGCCAGCGGCAGGAGCAGCAGCCCGTTCACGAACGCCACCATGGGCTCGGCGCGCAGCAGCCCGAAGGTGCGCGTCGCCGTCGCCGCCCGGAGCGCCAGGCGGGCCCCGACCCAGGCGAGCACCAGGCTCCCCACGTCGCTCAGGTTGTGGAGGGCGTCGGCCAGCAACGCCAGGCTGCCAGCGTGGAAGCCGACGCCAGCCTCGGCCACCGTGATGACGACGTTGAGGAGGATGGCTCCGCCGAGGGCCTTGGCGCCCGCCCCCGCGGCGTGGTCGTGCCCGTCGCCGCTCACGCGGCGCCCTGGGCGCTCTTCGCCGGCGCGCCCTGCCCCGGCCGCTCCAGGCAGGGGATGCAGACCATCCGCTCCCCGTCGACGCGCAGGTAGCGCTCGATGACCAGGTCGCCGCAGACCTCGCAGACGTCGGTGGCGAAGGTCTCGGCCCGCGGCGCCACCTCGACCCGGAACTCGGGGCCGACGGAGAGGATGCGCTCCTGCGGCGCGCTCAGGACCCCGTCGATGACCGGATCCACCACCTCGTCAGGCACCCTGGAGGCGGGGATTCCCCGGGAGCGGTACTCCTTGAAGTACGGCGTGCGGCGCCCGGCCAGCTGGGCCTCCGCGAGCGGCACCACCCGCACGGACCGGCCGGTGGCCTGCTCCGTGAGCGTCACGCCGAACTTGCCGTGACCCGCCTTGCGAATGTTGCCCTTGCCGAAGGTGCAGCCGGTGATCATCTGCACCCCGTCGGCGAAGCAGTGGGCGCAGTGATCGTCGCCGAGCTCCAGCACGACGGACAGCTCCTTGTCCTTGGCCCGGGCCACCGCCAGCGCGTTCATGGCGGCCGCGCCGGCGCGCAGGCCGAGCGGCATGGCGGGGCACTTGTGGCCGTGCAGCTGCTGGCCGGCCTTCAGGAACTCCCTGGCATCGATCATCGGTCCACTCCTCGTGAGGCCGGGCGCGGGGGTGCGCCGGCCTCGTCAAGGTAGTGAGCCCAACGGCGGGATCCATTGAGCGCAGGCAACGGCGGGCGCATTGCCGGCCGCCCTCCTCACGACGTGCCCCGGACGGCGTCCTCCTGCGCCATCCCGCCCGGCCCCGCCCGCGCGCCGGCCAGGGCCAGGTAGACGGCCGGCAGCACCAGGAGCGTCAGGAGCGTCGACGTCACCAGGCCCCCCATCACGACCACCGCCAGCGGCCTCTGGATGTCGGCGCCGGAGCCCTGGGCGAAGAGCATGGGCAGGTGCCCGATGAAGCTGGTGAGCGCCGTCATGAGCAGGGGCCGGAACCGGAGGTTGCACCCCTCCCGCACGGCCTCGGCCACGGTGCGGCCCTCGTCCCGGAGCTGGCGCAGGAAGGCCACCAGCACCACGCCGTTCTGGACCGCGACCCCGAGCAGCACGATGAAGGCGACCGCCGCCGAGACCGAGACCGGCATGCGGAACACCACCACCGCGACCACGCCGCCCACCAGGGCAAAGGGCAGGTTGAGCAGCACCAGCAGGGCGTCGCCGAAGGAGCCGAGGGCGAGGTACAGGAGCAGCAGGATGAGGACGAGGGCGATGGGCACCACCACCGCCAAGGTCCGCATGGCCCGCTGCTGGTTCTCGAACTGGCCGCCGAGCTCCAGGAAGGTCCCCGGCGGCAGCTCCTTCTCGAACGGCTTCAGCTTCTCCTGGAGCTCGGCCACGAAGCCGCCCAGGTCGCGCCCGCGGATGTTGGCCTCGACCACCACCCGCCGGATGCCGTTCTCCCGCGACACCTGGGCCGGCGCCTCGACCAGCTCGATGCGGGCCAGCTGCGAGAGCGGCACCCGCTCCCCGCCCGGCGCGGCCACCAGGAGGCGCCCGATCCGGCCGATGTCGTCGCGGGACCCGGGCGGGAATCGGACCACCACCGCGAAGCGGCGCTGCTCCTCGATGAGGGTGGTGGCGGCCTTCCCGGCGATGGCCGACTCGATGGTGTCGTTGACGTCCCCCACCGAGATGCCGTGGCGCGCCGCCGCCTCCCGGTCGATGACCACGTCGTACTGGGAGAGGCCCGAGACCTGCTCGACCTTGACGTCGCTGGCGCCGCGGACGCCGCCCATGGCCACCGCGATCCGGTCGGCGTACCCCTTGAGGAGCGCCAGGTCGGTGCCGAAGACCTTGACGGCCACGTCGCTCTTCACGCCGGAGATGAGCTCGTTCACCCGGAGCGCGATGGGCTGCGAGAAGGAGAAGCGCAGCCCGGGCAGCCGCGACAGGTCGCGCTGCATGACCTCCGCCAGCTCGGCGCGGGAGCGGTCGCGGCCGAAGGACCGGCGCGGCTTCAGCATGACGAAGACGTCGGTCTGCTCCGGCCCCATGGGGTCCTCGGAGATCTCGGCGCGCCCCGTCTTGGAGACGACGGTCTCCACCTCCGGGTAGGCCTTGAGCTGCCTCTCGAGGTAGCGGGCCACCTCCACCGATCCCTGCAGGGAGGCGTTGGGGAGCCGGACCACGTTGATGGCGATGGCCCCCTCGTCGAGCGCCGGCATGAACTCGGTGCCGACGAGCGGGACCAGCGCGCCCGCACCCACCAGGACCGCCAGCGAGAGCCCGATGGTCCGGCGCGGGTGCGACACCGCCTTGTCGAGGAGCGAGAGGTAGCCGGCGTGGAACCGGCGCACGAAGGCGAACTCCCTCTCCGGCGCCTGCGCGAGCGCGATCTCGGAGAGCACCGGGATGACCAGCAGCGCCACCGCCAGGGAGACCAGCAGGGCAATGAGCATCGTCGAGGCCAGGGGGGCGAACATCTTCCCCTCGATGCCCTGGAGCGCGTAGAGCGGCACCAGGATCACCGCGATGACCAGCACCGAGAAGGCCACCGGCCTGGCCACCTCGTTCACCGCCTCGGCCACGATGCGCCGCCTGGGTGCGTCGGTCCGGTGGGCCAGGTGGCGCCGCACGTTCTCGACCACCACGATGGAGGCGTCCACCACCATGCCGACCGAGAAGGCCAGCCCGCCCAGGGACATGAGGTTGGAGGTGAGCCCCACCCGCCCCATGACGATGAAGGCGACCAGGAAGGTGAGCGGGAGCGACACCAGCACCACCAGCGCCGTGCGGAGCTCGGCCACGAAGAGGAGGAGGACCACCACCACGAGCAGGCCGCCCTCGAGGAGGGCGTCCATGACCGTCTTGATGCACGCCTCGATGAGCGAGGTCCGGTCGTAGAAGACGTTGATGCGGGCGCCGGGCGGCAGGGTGGTGCGCGCCTTGTCGATGGCGGCCTTGACGCGCTCGACCACGTCCTTGGCGTTCTCACCCTTGAGCATGATGACCATGCCCGCGACGGCCTCGCCCTTGCCGTCCCGCGTCACGGCGCCCTGGCGCGGCTCGGCGCCGATGACCACGTCGGCCACGTCGCGCAGGTAGATGGGCGTGCCGTCGTGGGCCTTCAGGACCACGCGCTCGATGTCGGGGATGTCGCGCATCAGCCCGACCCCGCGCAGGTAGGTCTGCTCCCAGCCCTCCACCACCACGCCGCCGCCGGCGTTGCCGTTGGAGCGCTCCAGCGCCTCGGCCACCTCGCGCACGGTCAGCCCGTACTCGACGAGCCGCTCTGGCCGGACGACCACCTGGTACTGCTTGACGAACCCGCCGAAGCTGTTCACCTCGTTGACGCCCGGGACCGGCTTCAGCAGCGGCGCCACGATCCAGTCCTGGATGGTCCGCAGGTCCATCGGCGAGAGGCCGTCGCCCTCCAGCGTGTACTGGAAGATCTCCCCCAGGCCGGTGGAGATGGGGCCGAGCTCGGGGTCCACGCCTCGCGGCAAGCCCTCTTTCACCGCGGCCAGCCGCTCGAAGACGATCTGGCGAGTCCAGTAGGTGTCCACCCCGTCCTCGAAGACCACCACCACCTGCGACAGCTCGGCCTTGGAGAGGGAGCGGACCGACTTCACCCGCGGCAGGCCGCGCAGGTGCTGCTCGATGGGGAAGCTGACGCGGGTCTCGACGTCCACGGCGGCGAGGCCGGGGGCCTTGGTGAGGACCATGACCTGCGTATTGGTGACGTCCGGGAAGGCGTCGATGGGGAGGTGCGTCCAGGCCACGCCGCCCAGGACGGCGAGCGCGGCGGCGACGGCGAGGACGAGGAAGCGGTGACCGAGGACCCACTGGATGGCGCGCATAAGGGGGGCCTAGTCCGCGCAGCCTGCGCCCATCTTGGAGCGCAGCACGTCGGACTTGAGGAGGAAGGCGCCGTCCGAGACCACGGTCTCGCCGCCGGCGAGCCCCGAGGTCACCTCGATCCAGTCGAGGCTGGCGCGCCCGGTCCGGACGGGTCGCCTCATGTAGTACTCGCCCTGGCGGTGGACGAACACGAAGGAGCGCCCCTCGTCGGTCAGGACGGCGGCGCGCGGCAGCGCCAGCGCCTCCTCCTCGCCCGGCAGGTAGAGCTGCACCGCGGCGAACATCCCCGAGCGGAGCTTCCCGGCCGGGTTCTTCACCGCGATGCGCACCTTCACCGTGCGGGTCTTCTCGTCCATGGTCGGTCCGACGAGGTCGACGGTCCCCGGGAAGACCTCCCCAGGGAACGCCTTCACGGTCACGCCGGCGCGCAGGCCCCCCTGCTCGCTCGCCACCACCCGGGCGAGCTGGTCCTCGTAGAGATCCGCCCAGAGCCAGAGCTCCGAGAGGTCGCCCACCGTCAGGATCGACCGGTCGGGCCGGACCAGCTCGCCCGGGACCGCGTGCATCTCGAGGACGACGCCGGCCGACGGCGCGCGCAGCACGAGCGCCCCGCGCCCGGCGGTGCCGCCGCGCCCGGGGATCGCGTCCACCTCGGCCGTCGAGAGACCGAGCCGGATGAGCTTCTCCCGGGCCGCCCGGGTCCGGATCTCCGCCGCCTCGTCATCCGACCTGGCCTGGAGCCACTCCTTCTCCGACGCGATCTTCTCCTGCCGCAAGGCCTCGGCCCGCTCGGCGGTGCGCCGCGCCAGCTCCAGGGCCCCGCGCGCCTCCAGGTACTGGCTCTGCGCCTCGCCGAGCGCCACGCTCTCCAGCTCCACCAGCGCCGCGCCGGCCCGCACGCGCTGGCCCAGGCTCACCCGGACGGCCCGGACCATGGCCTCGGTGCTCGGCGCGAGGTGCGTCACCCGCCGCTCGTCGAACCGGATCTCCCCGGTGAGCGGGAGCGGCGCCTCCAGCTTGCGGCGCGCCGCCACGGCGGTCTTCACCAGGCCGTCGTCGAGCATGGCCCTGGGGACGCGGGCCACGCCGACCTGGTAGCGGCACTCGTCGCACTCGAAGGTCTTCTTGCCGTGCTCGCAGGACTGGCCGAGCAAGACCTCCGCGGGCTGGTCGAGGTCGGAGACCTTCGCCTCGGCGGCCGCTGGCGGGGCCGCGGGAGCGGGAGCGGGAGCGGGGGCCGTGGCCCCCTGGCAGCCGAGGGCGAAGGTGAGGAGGGCGAGCAGCGTCGGGATGGTGCGGTTCATGGCAGCTCCAGTCCGGCCAGCGCGGCGAGATCACCGCAGGCGTTCTGCATGTCGAGGAGGAGGTCGAGGTACTCGCGGCGGGTGTCGACGAGGACGCGGCGGGCGTCGATGACGTCGAGGAGGCCGGTCTCCCCGAGCTCGAAGGCGCGACCGAGGGTGCGCACCGAGCCCTCTGCGCGCGGCAGGATCTCCTCCCGGAAGCGGCGCGTCGACGCCTGGCCGGCGGCGCAGCCGCTCCAGGCGTCCGAGAGGCCAGCCGTCAGCTCGCGGGAGGTGGCGTCGAGCCGGGCCCGCTCGCCCGCCTCGGCGGCCTCGGCCTGCCGGATCCTCCCCTGGTTCCAGTTCCAGAGCGGGAGGGTGACGGTGGCCGTGACGGTGCTGGCCGTCCGGTCGAGCTCCTCGACGCGCGCCGCCCCGAGGGAGAGCCTGGGCAGGCGCTCCCACCGCTCGGCGCTGACCTCCTCGGCGGCCGCCTGGAGGCGGGCCCTGGCGGCCTGGACGACCGGGCTCGACGCCAGCACGCGCTCCTCGAGCTCCGCGAGCGGGGGGAGCGGGAGCGGCGCCGCCAGATCGGCCTCGACGCGTCCGACCGGCGCAGCCAGCCAGGTCGAGAGGCGCCGCCGCCGGGCGTCGGCGGCCGCGCGCGCACCCTCCACCGAGCTTCGCAGCCGCTCCAGCTCGATCTCGACCCGGGGCACCTCGGTGGGCCGCCCCTCCCCGCGCTCGGCCCGCCGCCGGACGAGCGCGGCGAGCTGGGCGGCCTGGCCGGCGAGCTCCTCTCCCGCCTCCACCACGGCCTGATCGTGGACCGCCGCCACGAAGGTCCGGCGCAGCTCCCGGACGACCTGGGCGCGCACCGCCCTGGCGTCCTGGTGGGCGCCCTCCTGCGCGGCCCGCGCGGCCGCCACGCGGGAGCCGCGGGTCGCCAGGAACTCGAGCGGCAGCTCGATCGAGGAGCCCCGCTCCCCGCGGGCGGCGCCCCCGTCGCGCGGTCGCCCCACGCCGGCTGCGACGCCGAAGACCGGGTTCGGGATCGCCCCGGCCGTGGAGACGGCGCCCGCGGCGCCCCGCTCGCGAGCGGCGGCCTCCAGCAGGAGGGGGTGGCGGTCCACAGCAGCGGCCACGTCTGGCCAGCGGAGGACCGGGACTGGGTCGGAATCGGCGGCCGCACCGGCGGCCGGCAGGGCCAGGGCGAAGACGAGCAGGCAACGCCTGCTCCTGCGAGAGGTGTTCACGTGAACCTCGTGGCGAGCGTGCGGCGCGACGCCAGCGCGGCCTGAAGGCCGTGCTGGGTGCGCGGGGCGCAGGATGAGCGGGAGCCGCGCCCGTTCGACGCGGCGGCGACGTGCTCTGCTACGAGTGGATGGGCGGCCGGTGCGGCGGCGTCGGCTCGTGGAGCGACGCGAGCGCGTCCGGCGCGGCGGGGAGGCCTGCCGCGACCACCGAGCTGGCGGGCGCCGCTCCGGCGCGTCCCAGCGCCACGGCCTGCGAGGCGCAGCAGTTGCAGTGGTGCTGGGTGGCGCCGCAGCCGTGCTCGTCCCCCTGGTCGCCCAGGTCGCCGTGGTCGGCGTCCGAGTGGGCCAGGTGGCCCGACGTCGCGAGGTGGACCGCGGTCTCGACGACCTCGCCGAGCCCCGGGGCCGCCCCGACCGCCAACCACATGACCAGCAGGAGCCGCATCGAGCGCGCACGATACCGATTCGGCCCGGGGCGCGCAAAGGAGGACGCCGGCCTGGCGCGCCCCGGTCGCGGCGCGGGCCAGGGGCCGGTGGTCCCTCGACGACGGCGACCTGATGATGGCTCCCGCATGGCTCCCTCTCCAGGACGAGGTGCTCCTCAGCGTTCTGCGGCCTCTCCCCACCCGCCGCCCAGCGCCTTGACCAGGGCCACGGCCGCTGCCGCCCGCTGGCCTCGCGATCGGACCACGGCGCGGTCGCGCTCCAGCGCCACCGCCTCCGCCACCACCACCGGCAGGTAGCTGACGAGCCCGTGCTCGTACCGGCTGCGCGCCATGCTCGCCTGGGCGCGAGCGGCGGCCGCGGCCGCCTGGAGCCGCAGGTGCTCCTCGGCGAGCCAGGTCTGGGCGGCCAGGCCGTCCTCCACCTCGGCGAGCGCCGAAAGCACGACCTCCCGGTAGCGCGCCACCGCCTCGTCCCAGCCGGCCCGTGCGCCGCGCTCGTTGGCGTGCAGCAGGCCGCCCTGGAAGAGCGGCAGCGTGAGCGAGCCGCCCAGCGCCCAGAAGAGGCTCGGCGCGGTGAAGAGGCTGGCCACCTCGACGCCCTGGGTCCCTCCGCCGGCCCCGAGGCGGAGCGAGGGGTAGAAGGCCGCCTCGGCCAGCCCGACACCGGCGTTGGCGGCCGCCATGCGCCGCTCGGCCGCGCCCACGTCGGGGCGCCGCTCCAGGAGCTGCGAGGGGAGCCCCGGCGGCAGCGGCGGCGGCTCCGGCGGCGGCGGCCCCTCGGCCAGGCGGAAGACCGGGGCCGGCTGGCCGGTCAGGACGGCCAGGGCGTGCTCGAAGCGGGCGCGCGCCAGGGCGTTGGGCGGGAGGAGGGCCTCGGCGGACCGGAGCGACGTGTCGGCCTGCGCCACGTCGAGGTCGGAGACGATCCCCGCGTCCCGCCTGGCCTTGACCACCTCGAGCGCCCCCCGGTACCCGTCCACGGTCGCGGTGAGGAGGCGCCGCTCGTCGTCCAGCGCCCGCAGCGCGAAGTAGTCGGCCGCCACCTCGGCCGCGAGCGCCAGCCGGACCGACTCCAGGTCGGCGGCCTCTGCCTCCTCCCGTGCCTGGGCCGACTCCACCTGGCGCCGCACCCGGCCCCAGAGGTCCAGCTCCCAGCCCAGGTCGAACGGGACGGTGAAGGCGTCGTAGGTGAAGCTCCTGCCCGCGGCCACGCCCGTCGTCGAGAGGGGGCGCTCCGCCGAGTCGTGCTGGCGCGTGGTCGACGCCGCGACGCCGATGCGCGGGAACAGCCCCGAGCGGGCCACGTCACCCGCCGCGCGCGCCTGGCTGAACCGGGCGGCGGCGGCCTTGAGCCGCTGGCTCCCGTCGACGGCCAGCCGCTCGAGCCGGTCGAGCTCGGGGTCCCCGAAGACCAGCCACCACTCGCCGCGGGGCTGTCGATCCCCGGGCGCCGCCACCTTCCAGGCGCCGCCCCCCGCGAACGCTTCGGGCATCCGGTCGACGGCGTCCGGCCGCACGTACTCCGGACCCACCGTGCAGGCGGCCAGGAGCGCGCCCGCCAGCAGGGAGGTGGCCAGCGCCGGGGAGCTCATCGCCCGCCCTCCGCGGCCGGCTCCGCGGCGATCCGCACCACCGCGCCGGCAGCCAGGGCGTCCGAGGGGTTGAGGATCACTGCGTCCCCCGCGGAGACTCCCGAGAGGAGCTCGACGGTTCGCCCGAAGTCGCGCCCGAGCCGGACGGACCGAAGCTCGACGCGGCCGTCCTTCCCGACCACCCCGACGCGTGGCCCCTCCTCGCGGAAGAGCAGCGTGTTGGCGGGAAGGGTGAGCGGCGCAGGTCGCCGCCCGCCGAGGAGCCTCGCCTCGGCGTAGCCACCGGGGAGGATGTCGCCGAGAGCATTGGCGAGCTCGAGCTCCACCAGCAGCGTCCGAGACTCCGGGGAGAGGGCCCCGGCGCTGCGCGCCACCACCGCCGGGAGGGCCTTCCCGCCCAGCTCGGGCAGCAGCACCTCGGCCGGCTGGCCTGCGGCGACGCCCGCCGCCCAAGCCTGGGGCACCCGAAGGGAGACGCGCAGCGTGCCGGCCTGGACGACCCGGAAGAGCTCCCGCCCGCCCCCGCCGGTCACCAGATCCCCCACGTCGACGCGCCGGGACGTGACGATCCCCGCGAAGGGCGAACGGATGAGGGTGAACGCCCTGAGCTGCTCGAGCCTCCTCACGTTGGCCAGGGCGGCGTCGCGCGCCGCCGTCTTGACCGCCAGGTCCCCTCCGCGCTCCGCCACCTCCTGATCGCTGACGCTCGGGGTGCCGGCCAGCCCCTGGTAGCGGCCCGCCGTGTTGGCCGCGAGCGCCAGGGCGGCCTCGGCCTGGGCGGCCTCCTGGCGACCCCGGGCGAGCTCCTGGTCCAGCTCCGGACTCTCGAGCTCGGCGAGCAGGCTCCCTGCGGCGACGTGCCCCCCGATGTCCGTGGTCCACCGCCTCACGTAGCCGCTCGCCCTCGCCACGATGGAGGCCTCGAGGAGCGGCTTGATCTCCGCCGGGAAGGCGGGTGGCGTGGCCGGCTTGCCGGGCTTGGGCGAGACCACCCGGACGACTGCGACCGCGAGCTCGCGGCGCTCGGCCGTCAGCGCGACCCGCGCGCGCCACCGCGGGAAGGCGCCGGCCAGGGCGCCGGCGACCACGGCCACGGCCACGGCCACGACGAGGACGGCACGGCGACCGCCGGGCGTGGCGGGTGGCGTCGGAGCTGGCTCGACGGAAGGGGGGCGGAGCATGGCGGGCCTCAGGCTTCGGCAGGGGGATTGCTGACGGTGCGGGGGGTGGCGGCGCTGCGGTGGAGCGCCGCGAAGACGGCCGGGACGAGGTAGAGCGTCGCCACGGTGGCGACGGCGAGCCCCCCGATGACGGCGCGCCCGAGCGGAGCGTTCTGCTCACCCCCATCACCGGTCCCCAGCGCGATGGGCACCATCCCGACGATCATCGCCAGGGCCGTCATGAGGACCGGGCGCAGGCGGCCCGTGCCGGCCTCCCACGCCGAGGCGACCGGATCCAGCCCTCGCCGGAGGTTGGCGCGTGCGAAGGTCACCACCAGGACCGAGTTGGCGGTGGCCACCCCCAGGCTCATGATGGCGCCCAGCAGCGCGGGCACGCTGAGCGGGGTGAGGGTGAGATAGAGACCCCAGGCCACCTCGGCCAGCGCGGCCGGGAGCGCCGAGACGATGATCAGCGGATCGGTCCAGCTCTGGAAGTTGATGACGAGCAGGAGGTAGGCCAGGACCACTGCGGCGGCCAACCCGAACCCCAGGCCAGAGAAGCTGGAGCGCATGGTCTCGGCCTGGCCGCGCACGGTCAGGTACGATCCCGGAGGAAGCGCCTGCCTGGCTTGCGCGAGGAGCGGCGCCATGTCGTCGAGCACGCCGCCCAGGTCGCGGCCTGCCACGCCGCCGTAGACGTCGATGACGGGCTGGATGTCCCGGTGGGAGAAGACTGGCGGGACGGAGGTCCTCCCGATGGTGGCGACGCCGCCGAGCAGCGGGACGTCGGCCTCCCCGGCCCGGCTCACCCCAACGGGGAACGCCTGGAGCGCCTCGATCGAGTCCACCTCGACCTGGGGCACGTGCGTGTTGACGAGGTACTGGACCCCGTTGCGCGGATTGAGCCAGTAGGCCGGCTGGGCCTGGCTGCTCCCGCTGAGGCCGAGGAGGAGCGAGCTGGCGACGTCCCGCGCGGTCAGCCCCATGCCGGACGCCTTGAGCCGGTCCACCGCGACCCGGAGCCTCGGGAGGTCGGCCGGCTGCTGGACGCGCACGTCCACCGCCCCATCCACCTCGCGGAGCCGCTCGACGAGCCGCTGGGCCACCGCCCGGCTCCTCGCCTGGTCCCGCCCCACGATCTGGACATCGAACGGCGCGGGCAGCCCGAAGTTGAGCGTCTGGCTCACGATGTCGGCCGGGAGGAAGTAGAAGGTGGTCCCCGGGAAGGCCCCGAGGAGCCGGGAGCGGAGCCGCCGTGCGTACCCCTCGGTGGATCGGTGGCCCGGCCGGAGGGAGACCAGCACGTCCGCGTCGCCGGTGCCGACGAGCCCGTTGTCGATGTAGGTGAGCGGTATTCCCCCCGATGGGATCCCGATGTTGTCGAGGATGCCGGCCACCTCGCCGGGGGGCAGCTCCTCCCGGATCACCCGCTCGACCTCATCGGTGAGGCGCGCTGTCTCCTCGATCCGCGTGCCGGTGGGGGCGCGCAGGTGGAGCCGGAGCTGTCCGGTGTCGACCGACGGGAAGAAGTCCCGGCCGAGCCAGGGCACCAGCAGGGCCGTTGCCGCGAGGAAGGCGAGGGCGCTCCCCAGGGCCAGCCGGCGGTGGCGCAGCACCGCGGAGAGCGAGCGAGCGTGGCCGTCGCGCAGCCGGGCGAAGCCGCGCTCGAAGGCGGCCTGGGCGGCCACCAGGGGCCGCAGCCACGGCCGCAGCGGCGCGGCGGCCCCGGCGGGCTGGCCGTGGCCGGCACCCCGGTAGAACCACGCCACCAGCGTCGGGACGAGCGTCCGCGAGAGCGCGTAGCTGGCCAGCACCGCGAAGATCACCGCCTCCGCCAGCGGGACGAAGAGGTACCGCGCGGTTCCGGTCAGGAAGAACATCGGCACGAACACGACGGCGATGCAGAGGGTGCCGACGAAGGTGGGCAGCGCGATCTCCTGGGCCCCGTCCAGGATGGCCTGGACGGTCCCCTTCCCCTGGTCGAGGTGGCGGTGGACGTTCTCGATGGTGACGGTGGCGTCGTCGACCAGGATGCCCACCGCCAGGGCCAGCCCGCCCAGCGTCATGAGGTTGATGGTCTCGCCGAGCGCGTGGAGGGTGAGGATGGAGGCCAGCACCGAGAGGGGGATCGAGAGGGCGATGATGAAGGTGCTGCGCCAGGAGCCGAGGAAGAGGAGCACCATGGCCGCGGTGAGGAGGGCGGCGATCAGCCCCTCCACGACGACGCTGCGGATGGCGGCGCGGACGAAGACCGACTGGTCTGCGAACTCCCGCACCTCGAGCCCCGGCGGGAGCCCGGCCAGGATGCGGGGCATGGCGGCCTTGACCCCGCCGACCACGTCGAGCGTGGAGGCGGCGCCGCTCTTCAGGATGGTGAGCAGCACGCCGCGGACCCCATCGAGCCTGACCACGTTCTGCTGCGGCTCGGCCCCGTCGTGGACGTGGGCCACGTCCCGCACCAGGATGGTCGCCCCGTCCACCGTGCGGACGGGGAGCTCGTTCATGGCGTCCAGGACCTCCGGGCTGCTGTTGAAGGCGACGTCGTACTCGGTCGGGCCGATCTTGGCGGTGCCGCTGGGCAGGATGAAGCTCTGGGCGTTGACGGCGTTGACCACGTCGAGCGGCGTGAGGCGCCTGGACTTCAGCGCCGCCAGGTCCAGGTCGACGGTCACGTTGCGGGCCTTCCCGCCGTACGGGTACGGGACGGAGGCGCCCTTGACGTTGGCCAGCCCGATGCGGACCTGGTTGAAGGCCAGGTCCTGCAGCTCCTGCTCGGAGAGCTTCCTGCTGGCGAGGCTGTACTGGAGGATGGGGACCGTCGAGGCGCTGTAGCGGATGATGATGGGAGGCGCCTGGCCGGGCGGGAGGCGGCGCAGGATGGCCTGGCCGCTCGCGGTGACCTGGGCCACGCCCGCGTCCACCGAGCCGCCGGGCTGGAGGAAGACCTTGATGACCCCGGCGCCGCCGTAGGAGGTCGACTCGGTGTGCTCCACGCCGTCCACGGTCGAGCTGATCATCCGCTCGTGGTTGTAGACGATGCGCTGCTCGATCTCCTGGGCGCTCAGGCCGTTGTAGAGCCAGATGACGCTGACCACCGGGATGTCGACGCTCGGGAAGATGTCCGTCGGCATGCGCAGCAGGACGACCGGGGCCGAGAGCAACAGGAGCAAGGCGCCCACCACGAAGGTGTAGGGCCTGCTCAGCGCGAGGCGGACGATCCACATGGTGAACCCAACCTGCGCCTCGGCGCCATGGACTCCATTGACCCCAGGCAACCGGCGTCGATTCTCGCCGCCGAGCGTCCTCCGCTGGAGTCTACTGGTGCCCTGCCCAGGGCCGCGGCCTCCCGCCGCACCCCGGCCGGCAGCGAGGAGCACGCCATGAGCGCCACCCAGCAGTCCTGGCACGGCATCCCCCGCGAGGAGATCCCTTGGTTCCCCACGGTCGACGCAGAGGCGTGCATCGGTTGCCAGCTCTGCTTCGTCACCTGCGGCCGCGGGGTCTACGAGATGGACGCCCGCGTGGCCAATGTCGCGAAGGGGCTCTCCTGCATGGTCGGCTGCAGCACCTGCGCCGCGGTCTGCCCCACCCAGGCCATCTCGTTCCCCGAGCGCGAGCTCGTGTGGCGGGTGGAGCGGGAGCACAAGATCTTCCGCGAGGTGAGGCGCGAGGCAGCGGACAAGCAGGCCAAGCTCGACTCGGCCAAGGCGCGCGCCGCCGCCGGGGCGCGGGTCGCCGCCCTGCCCACCCGGGCCCGGCTGGAGGTCGCCGGCGTGTTCGGCCAGAGGGCCTTCGTCGCCAGGCTGGAGCAGCTGCTGGAGGGGAGGCCCTTCGACGTGGTCAAGCTCAAGCTCGAGATCCCGACCGTCAAGGGCGCCGCCGAGAGGACACCCGGCTTCATGTCCTTCGAGGTGACGTCGACCGACCAGGCGGACGTGACGCCCTTCCTCGAGGAGCTCCGGCAGCTCGTCCGCGACAGCGAGCTGGTGCTCGTCGACGAGGCCCGGCTGTAAGCCCAGGCGCCTCGCGCTCCGCGGCTAGAACGAGCCCTGCACCCCCAGCGAAGGCGCGAGCGCCCAGCGCGCGCGCTGCCCGGTCCGGATCGCCGGATAGGACTCCAGGAGGAGCTGGAGGCGGAGGAAGTCGAGGACCGAGAGGGCGAGCCCGGCCTCGACGACCGGCCGAGTGCACGAGGCGGGATCGCGCGAGGCGAGGTCGCAGCGGTCGCGCCCGAGCCGATCGGCCGGCGCCAGCACCCAGCCGCCCCGCAGGATCACGGAAGGCTGCAGGAGGGTGGACGAGCGCCGGCGTGGGCGGAGCTCGAGCCCGGCCAGGATCGCCGGCGCGAACGGCGCCTGGTCGGAGGAGAGGGCGGCGAAGGCACCGTGGAGCTCGAGCGCCGCGTGCAGCCGGACCATGGCGTCGCGCCGGTCGGTGAGCGCCCGGCTCACGCCCAGCTCGACGTCCCGCCCCAGCGAGAGCCAGCCGAGGCCGGCAGGCGGCTGGTAGGCGAGGTCGTCGGCCGCGAGCTCGCCGATGGTCCCGACCAGGAACCGCTCGTGCGGGGTCGGCTGCGCGGCAGCCAACGCCTGGACCACCTCCCCGATCCGCTCGCGGAGCCGGGCCAGGGCCTCCCGCCCGTCCGCCGGAGCGAGGCCGGTGTCGCGCCACCAGAAGTGCAGGGCGGCCAGGAGGCGCGTCACGTGGGCCATCTCGTCCTCATCTGGCCGACGGCGCCACTCGACCCGGTCCGCCCCCTCGACGCCGGGCAGCAGCACCGGCGGCTGGCCGCGCCATGCCGCCAGGCAGCGGGCATCGACCGGCGGCCGCGCGCCGGGCAGGCTCGTGGGCGGCGGCGCGCAGTCGTCCCAGAGGCGGAAGAGCGAGGACTGTGCCAGGATCCGGAGCCCGTCGAAGTGCTGGCCAGCGCAGCTCCCCGCCGGGTCCGGCCCCTCGCCGAGGAGGCCCCTCAGGCAGGCCAGGTCGCCCCACCCCGGCGCGCCCGCCTCGTCGGGGAGGGCGAGCCACGCCACCGGATCGGTCCGGCGCATGGAGGGGAGGACCGACTCCTCCACCATGCGGCGGACGTGATACATGCCCAGGTTGAAGTCATAGCGCCGGAACGCCTCCTCGAAGAAGCCGAGGAAGGCGAATAGCGGCGCGCCCGCCGCCGGCTCGCGGCGCAGCGGCAGGACGATCCGCTCCGCGATGAGCGGGTACTCCTCGAGGATGGCGCTCAGGTTCTTGGCGCGGGCGGTGGCGAGGACGCCGTCCAGCAGCTCGCGCAGCAGGCCTGGGATCGAGCCGGCCGCCCGCCCCGACGAGCGCTCCTCCGGCCGCGGATAGGAGGCGGCATCCGGCGACACGTAGACGAAGAGGAGCCGGGGCGGCGCCGCCCAGCCGCCGAGCCGTGGGGCGTCGAGCCAGCGGAGCCCGCCCGCCCCGTCGTCGCGCAGCCCTCCGGCGGCCAGCCTGGCCGCGAGCCGGAGCGGCGTGTTGTCGAGGATCCCGCCGTCCACGAAGAGCGCCTCCTCGGCGGCGGCCGGCGGGCAGCGCGGTGCCGCCCCGCCGCCCCCGGCGAAGACGCAGTGACGGAGCGGCTGGGGGGCGTAGGCCACCGGAAAGGCGGTGGAGGCGAAGAGGAGGTCGCGGAGCGACTCGTACGGGATCTCTCCGTCCGGCCCCTCGGGCAGGAGCACCTTCTCGAACGGCCAGTCGGGATCGACGTAGTTCACCAGGCTGGGTGGCCGGCCCGGTCCGCGGCCGCGGATGCGCAGCGTGAACTTCTCGTCCACGTGGGGGATGGCGAGGCCGCCCGCCGGCCGCGGCGCCGACCGCGGGGTCACCCGCGTCACGGACACCCCGAGCACGACGTCGCAGCGGGCGTCGAGCCCCGCGTCCCACCGCGCCCGGAGCCGGTCGGCGACGCCGCGCAGCCAGCTTCTGTCGAAGGCGCCGCTCGGGCCCCCGGGGTGCCGCCGGCTCCAGAGCTTGTCGAAGCCGAGCGGAATCCAGGTGTTCCAAAAGATCCCCTCCTCGGGTGCGACGGGCCTGCCGTCCAGGGCGCAGGCGGACAGGATGGCGATGAACCCGTTGACCGAGCCCGCCGAGGCGCCGGTGACGAGGCGCGGCTCGCGCAGGCCTGGGTTGGCCTTCATGAGCTCCACCATGTAGTGGAGCATCCCGGCCTCGTAGGCGCCGAGGGAGACGCCCCCGGCGACCGTGAAGGCGATCGGCACCGGGCGCCGGGGCTGGCCCGTCGCGTCCCCGGCCGGTCCGGTCCCGGGACCTGGTCCCGCCCCTCGGACCGGCGCCGGCGCCAACGCGGCCAGGGCGGCTGCGAGCACCGCGGCGAGGCGAGACCGCGACGCTGGCATGGACCCCTCGGGGCACTTCGACGGGACCCCTACTTCACGCGGCGGCGCCACGAGGCAGCCACGCCTCAGGGCGCGCGGCGCCACCCAGCCCAGCGGGGCACGCCCATCGCGTCACGCAACTGGAGCACCTGGTCGCCCTTCCGGATCGAGGCAGCCAGGAGCACCTGCTTCCCGTCCACCGCGACGCGCGAGCCCTCGACCTCGACGCCGTCGCCCTTGGCGAAGCTGAGCTCCTGGTTCTCGAGGAACCACACCGGAGCAAGGTGGACGGCCACCTGGGCGGTCGTGGTCCTGACCACCAGCTCGACGCCGGGGGACATCCCGCGCAGCGGGGTGGTCTTGCGGATCTCGAGGATCTCACCAGCCACCCTCTCGACCTTCGCCGGGTCGTAGAGGCGGGCGTAGGCGCCGCCCGGTCCCCAGCCCTGGGCCCCGCGCCAGCGGAACCCCTGCGCAGCGCTGTTCGTGGGGACGACCGAGAACAGGACCACAGCGGTCGACAGCGACAGCATCACGTGTGGCTTCATTTGACTCCTCCCTGCTTCCATCAAATCCGTCCCGGAGGCACCGGAGTACGTCATCGCGGGGTGACACCGAGGCGTGCGACCGCCTGGATCCCGAGGAGATCCTCCTGGGCTTGCGGCCAGATGGCGGCTTCCCGCGCCGCGCGGGTGCGGGTCGAAAGCGGCGCCCGTTGACCGCAGGCAACGCCCGGCCGGCCAGCCGTTCGCGGGCGCTGGACCGGGGCGCCGCGGCCATTGACCGCACTCAACGCGCGGTGGATCGCCGATGCGTTCCGGCGCGCGCCGGCTCAGATCGTGGGACAGCTCTGGCGCAGCTCCGGGATGTCCAGTCCATCGCCGCGCAGGAAGGGAACCCATGCCGCAGATCACGAAGCGCCTCGACCGCCACCGGGCGCCCGGCCTCGCCCTCCGCCTCGCCCTCGCGGCCGGCGTCGCGGCCGCGGCGGGGCCGGCCAGGGGCGAGCCGCTCACCCTCGACCAGGCGGTGACCCGCGCGCTCGCCGCCAACCCCTCGGTCCGCGCGGCCCGGCTCGACGCCCTGGGCGCCCGCGCCCGCACCGGCCAGGCCTACGCGCGCCACCTCGGCGACCTCGACCTGGTGGGGAGCGCCAGCCGCTTCGAGGGGGCCCGGCTCGTCAAGCCCATCACCGGGCCGCTCAACCCGGCCGCCATCGGCGGGCTGCCCTTCGACCGCGACCAGCTCCACTACGGCGTCGCCTGGCAGCTCCCGCTCTTCGCCGGCGGGGCGCTGGTCCAGGGGGACCGCTCGGCGCGCGCCGCGGAGCGGGCGGCCGACCACCAGGCCGCGCGGGCGCGCCAGGAGACCTGGTTCGCGGTCCGCTCCACCTACCGCGCCGCGCTCGGGCTCGGCCACGCGCTGGCGGCGGCGGAGGCCTACCAGCAGGCCCTGACCCAGGACGAGGCCTCGGCCCGGCTCAAGGTCGAGACCGAGGCCTGGTCCAGCGCCGACGGCGCCAAGGTGGAGTTCGCCCTCGCCAGCGCGCGGGCCAGGCGCGCGGCCCTGGCCGCCCAGCGGCGGGCCGTGCTGGGCCAGCTGGCGGCGCTCCTGGGCGACGACCCCGGCGCGGCCGCCTACGAG